>RFZW01000157.1 GCA_009920495.1 Chitinophagia bacterium | reverse complement strand
ATTCCCTAATTTACTTTCGCCCATACCATAAAAGAAAAACTGTAAAAACCAAGTGGTACCTGCCAATGCTGAAAAAATATAATTTTTTAATAGCGGTGTTTTTTTATCTGAATAATCATTAAAAGATTTATTGCGCGCATTTAAAATCATACACCAAATAAAATTAGTGGTTAATCCACCCCACAATAAAACCACATAAATAACATTGTTTCGATATAAAAATTCACCTTGATTTGGATTTGCTAGTTTCCAAGTTTCATTTGCTATGCTTGCCATACTTTGTCCAGCTTCTAATCCAAAATTAAAACAGGCACTTAGTACACCCGATACAATAGCCACAAACATACCTAGTGCAAATTTGTATTCTGAATTTGAATCGCTAGCTACTTCTTTTGTTAATTCTTTTTCCTTCATTACCCCTGCTTTTCCACTTATAATGATACCAACAATACATATAAGTAATCCAGCAATTACAGTTAACCCCCAACTATTTGAAAGCATCCCTGAAAAAGTATCTTTTCCAATTACTGGGTTAAAATCATAATATATGGCTGGAATGATAGCACCAAATACCATGCATAAACCCAATATCACACTACTACCCAATGAAACGCCTAGGTACCTTACCCCCAATCCATAGGTTAATCCGCCAATGCCCCATAAAACACCAAAAATATAAGTGATTAATAAGCCGGAACTTGCAGTTCCCTTAATAATATCCATAAAACCAGGGATCGTTAAATAAGCAGCAATGGGTGGGACAATGAGCCAGGAAAATAATCCGCCTACAATCCAAAATGACTCCCAATTCCAGCCTTTACGCCTAGAAGAGCATTCATAGTTATTGTTTTATTTACTTACAATATAAAATTTATTAAAATAAAAGCACTTGCTTATCTGACTTAATTGATTTGAATTTTGACACATATTTATATGTAGGTACATTTCGCTCGGTTTAATTGTTTTTCCCGTGTACTTTAATTCTGTAATCGCTAGGCGACATTCCAGTTTTAGACTTAAAAAAAGTGACAAAGTAGCTAGCTGATAAAAAATTTAAGGCGAAAGATATTTCTTTAATACTCATTGTGGAACTATTAAGCAGGTCCTTTGAATGTTGAATTTTTATTTCCATTTGATATTGCGCAGGGGAGAATCCTGTATATTGTTTAAAGATACGACGAAACCACGAATAGCTGATATTTAAGGAAGTTGCAATTTCTTTCGGAGTAATATTTTTTTCTGAATTAGCCCGCATCATCAACCTTGCTTTTTCAATTAAAATAACTACTTCTTTATCTCTAAAAGCATTGTTTTTTTCAATATAACAAATGGTAGCGATTAAGTGACTTATGATTCCTGCAAGTAAATGCTGGTAAGCGGTTTTTTGAAAGCTTGCAATTTCTATTCCTTGTATGAATAATGTTATAATTTGTTCATTGAAGCCGATGTTAATTATCGGATTTTTTTTATTAATAAAATTATTTTGGAAAAGTTTATTAATAAAATCACCTTTAAAGCCAATCCAATATTCATCCCATCCTTTATTTTTGGAAGGCTGATAACTATGCCACTCTCCTGGAAATAAAAAAATGATATCACCTGCAACAATTTTTGTTGATTTGCAATTGGCGGATTTAAAAATTCCCTCCCCGCTAGTTATATAAAGCAATTGATATTCCTGTAATACTCTTCCATTTTTTGGATTGAACCAATAGGAAGTAGGATGCTGTTTGGGAGGATAGTTTAAATTTGATTTAAATGATTGATAACCAATAGTAGTGGCAAATAAACCCCACAATTCATCCAGCTGATTAGCTACAACGTAATTGAGATTTTGATTTTTACTATTGAGCATTTACTTATGGAAGGTTAAAAATGATTTTAATTAAAATACGATATAGCCTCTATTTAAATTTATACCATTTTTTAGAAATAAAGCAACACTTTAATAGTTAAATGTAAAGTAGCGCGCATTAAAATTTAGTATTTTCAATAAAAGGGTCATCTGGACCTATTTTTTCAGATTGGCGGATTTGCAGCAAGGTTATTCTTTTCGAGTGGATCACTTTTCAAATCATATAATTCTTCGGGCGCACTAATTAAACGATAGCGAAAATATTTCCAGTTGGCGCTGCGAATCCCTTCACTAGATGGTATCTCAGGTAACTTCCACAAATGTTCTATTAGTATTGATTTTCTATTGGAGGGTATATTGCCTTTTTCAACAAAGGGCATTAAATCTTGTCCTTGATATTTTTTAGGCGCAGTTATTCCAGCAATCTCTAGCATTGTTTTTGTTATATCAATATTCAATACCATGGCATCAATGGCGGCGGGCTTATGGATCCTAGGATCATAAATAATTAAAGGAACTCTAATGGAAACATCATACATCAACCACTTGTCAGCCAACTGGCGGTCACCTAAAAAGTAGCCATTGTCCCCCATCACAATAATGATGGTATTATCTTCTATTCCTTGCGCTTTTAGTTGTTTTCGTATAAGGCCAATTTCATCATCTATTTCAGTAATCATACGATAATACCCTTTGACCATATTTTGATACTTTTCGGGGGTATCAAAACGCCACTTCCACCTTGTTCTATTGAATCCTTCTTGCACAGGAATGGGCAGTTTATTAAAAAATGAATCATTGCCTAAAATAGGCTCAGGGATCACTATGTTTTTATAAAGACTATCCGATTTTTCTTGCCAAAAATATTGCGCTATTGAATTATCGTGCCCATGTGGTGCGCTAAATGAAATGGAAAGACAAAAGGGTTTATCTGTGGGTGCATTTTTAATAAAATTTTGCGCTTGATATCCCGAATACCTGGTAAGATGCACGGTATCATTACCTATTTTTTTATAAAAATAACCTTGCTTTTCCGCCTCTCCGCCTCGGTCGTAAAAATCGCTTTCGTTAAAATATTGACTTGGGTTGTTCATGACAACACCTAATTTCCCAAAGAATCCTACATGATAACCATGGTCCTTAAATATTTTAGGATAAATCATTTCAGCATAAGGCGCCCTTAGTTTCGGTTTTTGAAAAGTATAACCATGGGTACGCTCATACAATCCAGTTAAAATAGATGCGCGGCTTGCAGCACAAATGGGTGTAGTGGAAAATGCATTTTTAAAATACGTACCGGATGTAGCCAGGGTATCTATTTGAGGTGTTTGAATAATTTTATTTCCTGCAATACCCAGTGCATCCCAGCGCTGGTCATCTGTTAAAATAAAAATAATATTTGGCTTTTTAGTTTGCGCAAAAAGTAGCGTTGGGATCAAATAAAAAATGATGAACCAATTCCGATTAAAAATAAAACGCATAAAATTATTTTAATTTTATTATTTCACTTCCTGCCATTAAAAATGCCCCTGTTCCAAAATTTTGCCAGCTGTTTGCACTTGCTGGCATTGGGTTTGCGCCAATATTTTGTACCCAACCCACTTTTCCATTTTCTTGTTGACAAGCTAAAATAGATTTCCATGCTTTTAATACAACAGGGGTATAAGATGCTTTATTTAAAATTCCATTATTAATACCCCATGCCAATGCGAATGTAAAAAAACCACTGCCACTTACTTCACCATGATCAAACGATTCAGGTGACAATAAACTAGTTCTCCAAAGTCCGTCTGCTGGTTGTAATATTTTTATTTGTTCTGCCATTTCCATAAATAAATTTTCATAAAATTTTCGAGTTGGATAA
>RFZW01000156.1 GCA_009920495.1 Chitinophagia bacterium | reverse complement strand
CTTTGATTTTTTAAAAGGCTTATGACTTATTAGATTTTTAGCAACCCCTCTTGTCCAAACTTCCACGTGATTAAACCCTTTTTTTGTTAACTCCATTTGGCAAGATTTAGAGGGAACTAGAATCGCCTTGCTATCATTATGAAAAACCTTTAGATAAGCGTAGGTGAGAAACTGAGGAATGCGAGCAAGCTTCCAAAGGTATTCGGGGAACTTTGTGTGATAGCCAGTTGTGTACGGAACTTTATTTAACTTGCAGTAAATTCTTGCAGCCAATCCGATGGGCCCCTCAGTCCCTATATGAATATGCGTGGGTGCTATCTCTTTTATTTTGTTATAAGCCTTTAAGGGCTCCGTACAAAACTGAACCTCGGGGTATACAGAAAAATTTGTCCACTTAAATAGTCCTGGATGGACCACATAGGTTTTTTTGCGTGAGTGTTTAAGAATGTTTCTATATGTTGTAGAAACACCATTCACTTGATCAAAGGAGTCTGTTGCGATAAGTATTTTATGCACAATGGATTTTTACAAACAAATGTGACAGTTTTCTTACAAAAGAAAGAAATAATAGAATTAAATTATCTTGCAAATAAAAATTAGCCTTAAAATTAGTCTTTCAACATTTAAGCCTATACATCATGAAGAGTCCTTATAAAGGTAAGACAGGTATCAAGCGTCTAGCTAATGCATTCACTTACTCGGTTGCAGGCACATTAGCCGCCTTCAAACACGAAGACGCTTTTAGACAAGAGGTTATCTTGAGTATTGTTCTAATTCCATTGGCTATATATCTTGGCCAGACACCGATTGAGCAAGCATTAATGATTGCCAGTATTTTATTAATTATCATTGTGGAATTATTAAACTCTTCTGTAGAGGCTACGGTAGATCGTATCTCGGTCAAGCGTCATAAGCTCTCTAAAAGGGCTAAGGATATTGGTAGCGCTGCAGTATTCTTTAGCTTAGTTAATGCCGCTGTAATCTGGTTCTTAATTCTGGTGAAATAATTTTTTATTGCTCGAGCGGTAATTCTTTACCAAGATGAATATACCAAACCCGACTTGGGTAATTCGTTGTATTTTCCCCTAATGCAAAGTCGTTATCATTGCTGAACGCAACCACTGATGGTGTCAGGACGGCAAGTCCTTCTAGCTTATCAGTATCCAATTGAAATAAAACGTCGACGCTATTAAATACAACACTCGTTTCAGCGGGTTCAATATTGAGCGTATTTAATGATTCGCTTTTTTCTTCCGGCTCTAAAGATGAAGAAATGGGAAGGTCTAGAATGTTGGTCGCATGCTTAAGATCAGCCACAATCAATTTCACTTTCTTTGCAGCCCTCTCTAAAAGAAGCATCTTGGTCGATGACAACATCACCGCATCCGAAAATTTTAGGTCAGCTTGTTTTGCTGTCGACGGGTATTCGCTCATGCTACTTTGTAACACCAAAAACATTCCTGTAACCTTCATATCCAGTGGATTGGTGACATCAAGCTTTACGATTCTAACTGTTCTGGAACTAGAGAACTGAGAGCTCTTAGCATCCCCCATCGGACTTTGCAGAATAGCGTAAGCAGTCTTACCATCAGGAGCTAATGCAAGATTCTCGAACCCTCGATTGCTCCTGCGATTCTGTATCAATACCGCCAGGGCGGTAAGGTATTACCTTTTCATTGATATCATAAGGTGTTTCATCATCCTTACCGTTAGAGATGCCTGTGACAGATTTGCCATTACTATCCACAATAGGAATAGACTTAATAATTTGAATCGTTTTATTTTCGAGTTTGACGTGCACGATAGCAGGCGCAAAATTTTCTAACGGAAAAATTTTTCCATATACCTTACCTGCACCATTTGCATTATCAAAATTAGGGCCGCGATCTGTGAGCATATAAAACTCATTCTTCGTCTTAGGTACGCGAATGAGCCCCGAACCTATACCAGGAGAGTTTCGTCCCTTATAACCCTTGCTTTCTGAATACTCAATGGAATCAAGTTGAATGTTAGGATTAAGATTTGAAATATCTATAGGCTTCAACTCAAAGACCTCAATAATTGACGCACGATGATTGCTTGTTGCTTTTATGGGAATATTTAATTCATTGGCCTCTAAAAAGCTATTCATTAAAAAAAGTAAAGCAATACAAATAAATCTCAATTTAAAGCTCCGTGATATTTTTTAGTAAAATGAAAAACCCCTCGCATTGTTGCGAGGGGTTTTTGATTTAACGCTTGTCGTACTTTTGTTTAACTTAACTATTAGAAGTTGAATTGCGTTCTAACCATTAAGATATCTTCTTTTGTTATAGTACCTGATGCTATATCAACTGGCACAAATGCATTATCAAACTTTGTACGAGAGTAATTAGCTAATACTCTCATATTTGGATTTAACTGCCACTTAACACCTGCAGTGTAAGTATTCGCACCGCCGCCATTAGACCCATCATTAGTGCCTTGAACTCTTGATGATGTTCCAGTTGCGATCACATCTTTAACATCAAATGCATCGTAACGCACACCAATTTCCCAAGCGCCTAAGCCCTTAAGTGTTTCAGCATTAAATTCATTTTTAGGTTTAATTCCGCCCCATGCGCCATTCTTATACCAGTCAGCATAATTTTCGCCAGTGACCATCCATAGCGCTTCCACGTAGCCAGCTGTTACCGACGCTTCAACTACTTGACCTCCTATAGCATTTCTTGCATTAAAGTCTTGGTCAGTGTATTCACCTTGAATCTTAAATGGTCCGTATGCTGCAGCCAATTCAAGTCCGTAAGCTTTATTTTGAACCTTAGCCGTTGTGTTTGAAGGGACGCTTGGGCCTGTTGAAACAGTAGATCCACCAATTTGTGCGCGATAAATATTTGATAATCCACGACCTTCTGTTCTAAATCCAACTACAGTGGCAGTAGATGTAGTACCTCCAGCACTTGATGATGCTGGCACTAAGCCATATTGTGAATCAAATCCTGCAGCACCTATGTGGAATACAGTTTCTTTTGATCCCATTAATTGCGATAAATTCATCGTTGCACGTCCTGCAAAACCTTTGCCAGATGAATCATTATCGGTCTCACCAAAAGTATTTTGTTGATAAGTAGACCCAGCATAGGTGATGCCATTTTCTAATACGCCGTGTAACATGAAGCCACCCTTTTTAGCTGGTGTAATTTGGTTGATGTATGAGCGCTCCATAAAATCAATGTTATTAGAGCTTGTGCCGTACTCTTCTAAGTTAAATGGTTGCTTGAAAACACCAACCTTGAATTGCAATGGCTTAAATACGCCTGCATTGATATAGCCTACATCAAGAAGATTGGCACTGCTTCCAACTAAATTAGTTAAAATTTCATAATCATAGTGTTTTGCAAATGTTCCTTTAACACCGACACGTGCTCGGCGAACTTCAAAGTTATCTGCTAATGTTGCTGAGTCTTTGTCATTATCATTAATTTGAGAATTAACATCGCCTTTGCCATCTATAGATCTAGCATCAAAATGGACACGGCCAGTTAATTGAATAGAGTTATTGCCATTAGCACTTTCAAGCTTAAACGCACCATCTTTTTCTTTGACTGTTGGTGTTTTTTCTTTCTGTGATGTGTGACCTTTAGAAATTAACTTACCTTCTTCTTCTGTTAGAACGCCTTTTGAAACTAAAGCGTCAACGATATCTGTGGTGCTATCTGCTAAGGCAAATTGACCTGCCAT
>RFZW01000155.1 GCA_009920495.1 Chitinophagia bacterium | reverse complement strand
GGATAATTTAACAAAATGCGCCATAGCATATCATATTGGCTACTGTAGTTTGCTTCAATCGTATGATGTCCGCTATTATGCACCCGAGGGGCTGTTTCGTTCACAAGAACATCTCCAGATTTATCAATAAATAATTCAATCGCAAAAAGACCAGGACTATTTAATCCGCTCATTACTTTTCGTGCAATGGCTTGGGCTTTCCATAATTGCTTTTCTTCTAATTTTGCGGGGCTTAATTGATAGTCGAGTAAATTATAGACTGGATCAAAAATCATTTCAGCAGGTGGGTAGATAATTGTTTTTCCTTCGGCATTCATTCCAACAATCAGCGCAATTTCTTTGGCAATCGCTACCTTCTTTTCAAGCACTGCAGGGGCATTAAAACCTAATTCAATTTCTTTTTCACTATTTATTACCTGAACACCTTTACCATCATAGCCACCTTCTCCCAATTTATGAACAGCAGGTAAAAAAGCGATATGTTGTAAAACATCTGATTGGTGTTGTGTAATATGAAATTCAGAAGTTGGGATTTCATTTTTTTGATAAAACTCTTTTTGAAGAATTTTGTTTTTAATTATGCGTATGGCAGCTGGGGTAGGATACACTTTAACGCCTTCTTGTTCCAGTTTTTCCAAGGCTTCCACATTCACTGCTTCAATTTCAATAGTGAGCGCGTCTAATTGCTTTCCAAAGTTATATACCGAATCAAAGTCCTGAATATTACCCAAGGTAAAATGATGACATAAATGTGCTGCAGGACAGTGTGCATCATTTTCTAAAACATAAGTAGTCACATCATAGTTTGCAGCAGCTTGTAATAACATGCGTCCCAATTGTCCACCACCTAGAATTCCTACTTTCATTTATTTTTACCTTTTTACAAAGATAAGGGGTCTTGCGTAAGTTTTCATTTTGCAAGGCGCTCAAAAGCAGTTAAATTTGTAAATATTAATAGCAAAGTATCATGCCTACTCCGATTATTACCGTTAAAAATTTGGTTAAAAAATATGGCAATTTTACAGCAGTGAATGGGATTAGTTTTGAAGTGAATCCCGGTGAAATTTTCGGACTATTAGGACCCAATGGCGCAGGCAAATCTACTACCTTAGAAATCATTGAAACATTAAGAGAAAAAACAAGTGGAGAAATTTGGGTGAATGGATTAAGTATTGACGATGCGCCAGAAGCTATTAAAAAAATTATTGGGGTGCAATTGCAAACAGCTGGATTTTATCCCAACTTGACTTTGACCGAACTCATTGAATTGTTTGTGGGATTATATCAAACAGAAATTGATCCCTTATCCTTGCTTAAAAAAGTAAATTTATCTGATAAAGCGAATGCAAAATTTAAACAATTAAGTGGGGGACAAAAGCAAAGATTCTCCATTGCAACTACATTAATCAATAAGCCAACCATTGTTTTTTTAGATGAACCTACTACAGGGCTTGATCCTCAGGCACGTCGTAATTTATGGGATTTGATCAAGGAGATCAGGGACAATGGAACAACCGTGATTATTACCACACATTATATGGATGAAGCTGAAGTACTCTGTGATCGTGTGGCCATTATAGATAGTGGTGTAATTATTGCAATAGATACCCCCAATGCACTCATCGATGAATTGGTGGCTACCGGTTTCGAAAAAGTGAAGGAAGTAAAAAAAGCAAATTTGGAAGATGTATTTATACATCGTACAGGTAAAGCTTGGAGGGAAGATTAATAAAAAACAATAAAATATTTTTAAAATAAATTAATTATTATGACAGCAGATCCGCGTTATCCCATTGGCAAGTATGAACCCATGCCATTTTCTGAAGCAACAAAAAAGCAATGGATCAATGAAATTAGAGTTACGCCAGCTGATATTGAATTTACAATACAGCATTTAGATAAAGCACAATTAGATACGCCTTATCGGGAAGGTGGTTGGACTGTTCAACAGTTGATTGGGCATATTGCGGATAGTCACATGAATGCTTTCATTCGATTTAAATTAGCACTCACAGAAGATACGCCTCCAATAAAACCTTATCAACAGGATGCCTGGGTAAATACGGCAGATGTATTAAACACGCCTGTGAATTATTCAACCACCATTTTGCATGCACTTCATCATCGTTGGGTTAATTTACTAGAATCAATGACTGATGAACAATGGCAACGTAAATTATACCACCCTGAACGTAAAGCAGATGTAAGTTTGTGGGATATGCTTTGTATTTATTCCTGGCATGGTAAGCATCATATTGCCCATATCAAAAATTTATGTGAACAAAAAGGTTGGTAGATTAAATTTAGCCGCTTCGTTTATTTTAGTTGCGTTGGCTTCGGTCCACTTCGGCAACCAAAAATACACTTCCAATTACCAATATTAAATCATTGGATGTTGCATTTTTATTTGCAGCTTGTAATGCAATATTGACGTTTTCAAATTGGCTGCCGCTTAAATTAAATGTATTGCCTTTAATGGCTAATTCACTAACGGGTAATGCCCTAGGTATGTGAGACTGTGTAAAATAGTATTTCGCTTTTTTAGGTAGTAAATTTAAAACGGCATTCACATCCTTGTCTTTGACCATTCCTGTTACGATATGTAATTGTGCACAGTGGATACTTTCCAATTGTTCTAATAATGCTTTTATTCCGTGTTCATTATGCGCAACATCTAAAATGATTCTTGGGTTTGTTTGTATGCATTCCCATCTGCCCATTAATCCTGTATTTTTCCTCACATGCATTAGCCCCTTCAAAATTTTGCTTGCACTGAGTTGCCAGCCCATAGTCGTAAGTATTTGCATTGCAACTAAAACACCCTTTAAGTTTTTATATTGGTATTTTCCCGGTAAATCACATTCCACTGTAAATGATTTTGGAAATAGGGGAGCGTCTAATAAATGGATCAGTGGCTGATTAAATTCAAATAAGGAAGTTTGCCAATTATTTTGGAAGGATTTAAATTGAATAAAATCTTGGGCAAAATAAATAGGGGCATCTAAGCTACTTGCTTTTTGTTCAAATATATTTTTTGTTTCAGGAATTACTTCGCTAATGACAATAGGGGTAGCCGCTTTTATGATACCAGCTTTTTCAGAGGCAATCTCAGGTAATGTATTTCCTAGTAGGGCCATATGGTCCATGCCTATATTGGTAATGATACTTAATATGGGATTAATTACATTGGTGCTATCTAATCTACCGCCTAGCCCAGTTTCAATGATGGCGATATCTACATTTTCTTGAGCGAAGTATTCAAAAGCCATTCCAACGGTAATTTCAAAAAAACTGGGTGCCACTTTTTCAATCAATGGTTTCATTTTATTTGTAAAACTGGTCACAAATGTTTCAGAACACATGATCCCATTTACTTTGATGCGCTCTCTAAAATCATATAAGTGCGGGGAAGTGTATAATCCGGTTTTATATCCAGCTTCTTGTAATATAGATGCCAACATATGACTTGTTGAACCTTTACCATTGGTGCCTGCAACATGAATTGTATTGAATTTATTTTGAGGATTACCCAAAAAATCACAAATAGCAACAGTATTGTGTAAGTCGGCCTTGATCGCAGCCGGTCCAATGCGACTAAATAAGGGTAGGCGACTATATAAGTAGTCAATAGTGTCTTGGTAGGACATTTTAGTTGTTGAAAATTTTATTGGTTTTCAAACTTGAATTTAACAGTCACATTGGAACTGTGGTCGGAAGTATT
>RFZW01000154.1 GCA_009920495.1 Chitinophagia bacterium | reverse complement strand
AATACTCTAGGGAGCATATCTCCCGCATCTCCTTTAATACCATGGTCACCCACGAACACAAATAAGGTATTTTTGAAGTAAGCCTCTTTTTTAGCGGTTTCAATAAATTGTTCTATGCAAAAATCGGTGTACCTGAATGCATTAAATTCATCATTGCTTTCATAGCCGTGTTTTAGTAATGAATCATTCGGGACTATTCTTTTTTGGAATTGTTTTAGATCATTTGCTGGGATTGTGTAAGGGCGATGATTGTCGGCAGTTTGAATAATCGCAAAAAAGGGTTTTGTTTTATCTTTTAATATTTTATTGGCTTCAATAAATAAATCATGATCACTAATGCCCCAAACATCCACTTCCTTCGAATTATATTTTCCTTGTTCGTAGATATTTAAATCTGATATATTGTTGGTTAATACGCCTCTGATATTTGCCCAACTAGCACTGCCACCTAAGAAGTAAAATTTTTCATGATTTTTAAAATCAGTAATGATAGTGTGTTGGTCAACTGCCAATGGGTTTCGACTTGAGGTTTTACCCGGTTGCACATCTGGTATACCTGTAAGCACAGCCCAAACGCCGCGCGCTGTTCCGTAGGCCGGTGAAAATGCGCGATTAAAAAACACCCCTTCTTTGCTCATTTTGTTAAAATAGGGCGTTGCATTTAATGGGTTATTGATCAATGAGCTTTTATACATCGAGAAAGATTCACAAATAACCAATACCACATTCTTTATTTGTCCACCCACAGAATCATTTTGAATAGGTGCATAACTGCGTTTGAAATTGAGTGTTTTGTTATTTCGTTCTGCAATAGGTATTTGCAAATAATCACTTATTGCTTCATAATTTTCATGCAACAGTTCCATATCCACCTTTGAATTTCTGAAATCTAGTGTGCTAAAAAAGGATTGAAATGGATTTAAAGCAAGGTTCGCTTTATAATCACTCCCTAAAGTATATGCATTACTCCATCTAAGCGGATACTGTCCTCCGGTATATACGATATTGCCTACAATGCAATATGCGAATAGTAAAAAAAATAAAATATGGGTAAGTGGGTTTGACTTTGTGGTGGTTACTTTTTGCGCAACCATATTATAAGTGAATTGAATAAACTTATAAAACCCAAACATGCTCAATAAAAATCCAAAAATAATTTTAACAATAGGATAGGACTGCCACATCATTTTTGTGGAAATGCCCAGATTTTCTAGGTAGGTTAAGATACTTGCATTTAATCGTTGATGTAAATAGGCATAATGAACAAAGTCAGTTGCATATAGTATAAACAAACTAAAGCTAAAAAATAACCAGATGCCTAGCACCCATTTTTTTCCTTGATTACTCGAAAATGGATTCGTTAACAATTCCTGTTGCAATTCTTGACAAGCTCATTATTATTAAAAAGCTAAAACCTAAAATCAGGTTCCAAATTAATTGGTTAGTTATTTTTAATTTTATTTGCATGCAGGAGTTGGTTGTTTATAAAATTACTGATAAATTAAATAAGGGCTAATTTCTTTTTGCCAGTGGGTGACTCTAACTAATTTTGTGATATGCTGTAGCCAAATTTGTAGTGGCTGTTCAAATAATTGTTGGGCATTAGGTATTCCCATTAATAAGGACAAGTGATTTTCGCCACTGGGATTTGCTTGGGTAGGATAGGACTGCCATTTAAAATCTTGTGGATGCAAGTCCTTAATAAGTTTTAATAGTAATAATCCTGTCATGACTGATCTGTATTGACTAGGATCAATAATTTTAATTCTTATACCCTTGGTTTCTTGAACTTCACCATTTGATTGTGAAATACTTAATGGTATAGTTTCAATTTTTATTTCTTCTCTAAGTAAATTTTGCCAAACCATCGCAATGGCTGGTAAATTAAGCCAGGTAGCACCAATCCATTCAAATGAATGTTTGGTTCCGCGTCCGACTGAAACGTTCGTCGCCTCAAAAAAACATAATCCAGGATATAGCATACATGCCTCTACATTTTGCAAAGCAGGGGATGGTTTTACCCAAGGTAAATGCCAGTCCATAGCCATTGCATTTCTTTTCCAATTTTCACAATGGATTACTTCCAAATCTGCATGCCAACCCTGGGTGGTATTTAAATATTTTCCTAATTCACCAAATGTGCTTTGGTGTTTGATCGGTATATCAAATCGGCCTATGAAACTTGCAACAGATTCATGAAGCATTGGGCCTTCGCATAATTCAAAATTGCCACCTAGTGGATTGGGGCGATCTAATAAAACTATTTTTAATTTATTTTCAGCTGCAGTTTCAATAAAATAAGTCAATGACCATAAATAAGTATAAAACCTGGTACCCGCATCAGGGATATCAAATAGGAGTAGTTCAATATCTTGCATATCCTGTTTGGTAGGTTTCATTTTTTCGCCATACAAACTAATAATAGGTTTCGCAGTAACATCATCTATACCATCCAACATTTTTGCGCCATCTGCACCGGAAGCAGTAATTCCATGTTCCGGTGAAAATAGTTTTACGATATTAAATCCAGCGTCGATCAATGCCTTTCTACTTAAAACTCCTGTATTTGTTTTTGCTGCATCATTCGTAAGTAGTCCAATGCGTTTGGTTTTCCAACTGGGTGCACTTGCAATAATAATATCAATTCCAAATTTGACTGGCATAGCTAATTACTTTGACTTTTCAAATCCGAGTTCCTCTTTCAATGTTTCAATTACATTAAAAATAATGGGGCATCTATCGTAATGCATGTAAGTGGTAAATAATCTTTTATTGAAATCAGGTACATGAAATGCTGGAAATTCTCTACAACCTGCAAAACGATATTCATACACACTACAACTATTTTCCACCAAAAAGTGACATGGGATTGAATTAATCACCATTCGTCCCGATTCTCCTTTTGAAATATAGGCTTCATCAAAATCGGCCCTTGTTTGACCCAAATGTTCCGAAAGTCGGTTCGCTTCGTTCTCGTCAATATTCACCATTAAGCTTTTGCAACAGTTGCCGCAACTCGTACAGCTAATTTTAGGTGAAATAGCCTCGGATAGGGAAAATACAAGCTTGTCCAGCTGATTGCCATCAATTTCCCTTAAAAAGGCCTGAAATTGGTCGTTTTCTGCGACCAGCGCATCTGCCTTGGTTTTGATGTATGCTAGATCAACAATGGGGTATTTTGGGTCTGTTTTGATGCGTTAAAGATAAGCGAATAATCTTTTATCCACATAAAAGGGCCAATTGGTGAAAAGTAAAATTGGGGTAACCGCCGTGCTCATTAGATTTGCAGTTAGACATGGGCATTTTATGCCCCTAAAGCATTGATAATTATGGCAGAATCAAAAATTCCAGTAGAATATAATGAAGATTCCATCCGGTCATTAGATTGGAAGGAACATATTCGATTAAGACCTGGTATGTATATCGGAAAGTTTTTATGTTTTAATGAAAGAAGTAATCGACAACTGTATTGATGAACATACCATGGGTTATGGCAAGCAAGTGGAAATTTCAATTCAAGGAAAGCAAGTGACCATTCGTGATTATGGCCGTGGTATTCCTTTGGGAAAAATTGTGGATGTTGTAAGTAAAATAAATACGGGGGCTAAATACGATAGCAAAGCGTTTCAAAAATCTGTGGGTTTGAATGGGGTAGGTACTAAAGCGGTGAATGCATTAAGTGAAGATTTTGAAGTGACCGCATTTAGAGAAGGGAAACAAAGATCGGCAAGTTTTAAAAAAGGG
>RFZW01000153.1 GCA_009920495.1 Chitinophagia bacterium | reverse complement strand
ACCGTAAATGGCACAGTAAAAGATAAGCTTACTGGCGAATCAATTATTGGTGCTGTAATTAAAATTGAGCAGTTAGCCAATGTGGTAGTTACGTCAAATGAATATGGTTTTTATGCAATTTCCTTGCCCAAGGGTAAATATGATTTAAGAATTAGTTTTGTAGGGTATGAAGAGAAAAGAATTCCAATTTTATTGAATGCCCCTTTAATTACCAATGTTTTTTTAGAAAGCAAAAATCAACTTACCGAAGTGGTAGTGTCATCTAAGCGAAAGGATGATAACTTAACAAAAGCACAGATAGGCACAGAGACGCTAAATATGCAGTCCATTAGTAAGGTGCCTGTAATTTTTGGCGAGAAAGATGTTTTAAAAACGATTCAGTTGCTCCCTGGCGTAAAGTCGGCAGGGGAGGGGAATAGTGGATTTTATGTAAGAGGTGGTGCTGCAGATCAAAATTTAATATTGCTTGACGAAGCCCCTGTCTATAATGCGTCGCATTTACTGGGTTTTTTTAGTACGTTTAACAGTGACGCAATTAAGGACGCTACTTTAATAAAAGGGAATGGGCCAGCACAATATGGGGGGAGGTTATCCTCTGTGCTAGATGTAAAGATGAAAGATGGTAATAATAAAAATTATACAGTTAATGGCGGGCTTGGTTTAATCAGTAGTAGATTAAGTATTGAAGGACCCATTCAAGAAGATAAATCTTCCTTTATTTTATCAGGAAGAAGAACATATGCAGATGTATTTTTAAAAGCTACCGAAAAATTCAAGGATAATATATTGTACTTCTATGATTTGAATGCAAAAGCAAATTATAAAATAGATGATAAGAACAGAATCTATTTTTCTGGTTATTTTGGTCAAGATGAATTAGGGTTAGGAAGTAGTTTTAGGATTAATTGGGGCAACAAAACTGGAACAATACGTTGGAATAGAATTGTCAATAATAAATTATTCTTAAATACATCCTTCATCTACAGTGACTATAGCTATAATGTAGGTTTAAAAAATGGTGAAACTAATTTTAATGTAAATTCAAATATTAAGGATGTTAATCTTAAGCAGGATTATACTTATTACCTAAATCCAAAAAATACGATTCGTTTTGGGTTTAATTCAATTTTACATACCATTACGCCGAGTGTTTTTAGCGGTACTGTTAACAATAATATTAATAAAGTAGGAAGAAATGGACTTGAAAACGCATTCTATTTTAATAATAATTTCAAAGCAAACCAACAGCTCACATTTGATTATGGTTTAAGAATATCCGCCTATTCAATAATGGGCGGGGATCAATATAATATTTATAATAACAATGCAATAACCCAATCTATTTTATTACAAAAAAATGAATTTGGAAAAACATACATGAATGCTGAACCAAGATTCACCAGTAATTATAGAATTAATGACTTAAGTAGTTTTAAGATAGCCTATGCGCGTAATGTGCAACATTTACATTTATTAAGTAATGCCACTGCGGCAAGCCCTTCGGATCAATGGATAGGGAATTCGTATAATATTAAACCGGAATTAGCGGATCAAACAAGTATAGGTTATGCAAGGAATTTCAAAAATAATACTTATGAATTGGGTGCGGAGTTATATTATAAGGCAATGCAAAACCAATTAGATTATAAAGATGGGACCAATATCAACACGATTGCTGATGTGGAAAGTGCTTTGTTATACGGCGTTGGACGTGCGTATGGCTTTGAGTTTTTAGTAAAAAAGAAAATTGGCTTTTTTTCTGGATGGATAAGTTATACATTGTCAAAAACTGAAAGAAAAATAGATGGTATCAATGAAGGAAACTGGTATAATGCAAAGCAAGATAGAACCCATGATGTTTCGATTGTTACGATTCTAGAACTCAATTCAAAATGGACTATTTCCGGTGTTTTTGTTTATAGTACTGGAAATGCAGTCACCTTTCCTACTGGGAAATATGCTTTAGGTGAACAAACCATTTATCAATATGCGAATCGTAATGCGAATAGAATGCCTGATTACCATCGACTTGATTTAAGTGCCACTTATGAAAATAAGAACAAGAAGAAAAATATAGGCTCATGGAACTTTAGTTTGTATAATGTTTACGGAAGGGAGAATGCGTATCAAATAACATTCCAAGATGATCCTTTAGATAATTCAAAAACGCAAATTATACAAACTGCTTTATTTAGATGGGTGCCGAGCATAACTTATAATTTTAAATTTTAATGATGATGCATTTCAATTTTTTTAAATATTTATATTTTATATTATTTCTTTTTGCAAGCTGTGAAAAAGTAATTACGCTACCTATAGAAATGAATGATTCAAAAGTTATCATTGAAGCTAATATTACTGATCAGCCTGGCCCTTATTTTGTAATAGGAACCAAGGATACGCTTAAACATACAAGTGGCGGTATTTACAAAACAAATAGGATTCGTGGTGTTTATGGTAACACTTATTATTTAGAAGTTAAGGTAGATGGTAAAATGTATACGGCACAAACTACAATGCCGATGAAAGTAAATTTAGACAGTCTAAGGATTAATTCATTTCCTGTAAATGGTGAAAATAGGTATAGTATTATTCCTGTTTATCAAGACCCAGTGGTGCTTGGTAATAGCTATCGATTCATTCAAAAAATAAATGACTCTCTGGATGGTATCTATAACATTTTTAACGACAACCTTAATAACGGGAAAATTAATCAACGCCCATTAAATAATGGTACCGAAACACTTTCGGTCAAATTATTTGATAGTGTTTCAGTTGAAATGCAATGTATAAGTCCGGCGACTCATTTATATTTCTATTCACTTTCACAACAAAGTGGTGCAGGACCTGGTGGAGGCACAGCGCCATCCAATCCGCCTAATAACATTATTGGTGGTGCCCTTGGGCTTTTCTCAGCGCACACTTCTCAAACTAAAGTGATTAGAATAGTAAATAAGTAATAAAAGACAACTGAAACAGCTTGGCTAATGTTTTCTTAATTCGGCGAATACCTTTTAATAAGCTTTAAGGAAGACCCTTTTACCAATAGTTGTTCTTCAATGTCAAAATCGTTTTGAAGGCCTAGCCAGAAGTTTGGGGTATTACCAAAGTATTTTGAAAGTCTCAAAGCAGTGTCAGCAGTTATGCTTCGATTACCATTTATTATTTCAGATATTCTTGTTTGAGGTACTCCAATATCCATACATAGTCTATAAGCACTTATTCCTAATGGGGTAAGAAATTCTTCTTTTAAGACATCTCCTGGGTGTATGTTTTTTAATTTTTTCATAGTGTCTATTTAATGATAGTCAATAATTTCAACTTCTTCTGCATTTTCATTACTCCAGATGAAGATTATTCTCCATCTATTATTGATTCTGATGGAGTAGTATCCTGACAAATAACCTTTTAATTTCTCCAAGTGATTTGAAGGCGGGATAGTTAAGTCTACTAAGTTCTCTGATCTATGCAGCATTCTCAATTTCCTTCTTGCTATCTCTTGAATGTTTACGGGTAATTTTAGGGATTGATCACCATTCCAAATCTTTAGGGTTTCTTTATTTCCAAAACTAAGTATCATACTAACGTTTTACGATACTTACGCCAAAGGTAAGTATTATTAATTAAACTGTATTATACTTATTTGTTTTAATTATAAAATTTCGGGAAATACACATCGGGACTGTCGGCTACGCCGTCATCCCAAATGGGCTCCTTACCCAAAGCCTTTCACAAGCAAACTTCGTTTGCTTGTGGCTTTTCTCATTCTCGCCAGCTTACACAAACGAGCTTGTGACGCTGCCTTAAATGAGAAAAGCCTATCACTTTGTGATAGGCTTTGTAGAGCGTACGGGATTCGAACCCGTATTACCTCCGTGAAAGGGAGGTGACCTAACCCT
>RFZW01000152.1 GCA_009920495.1 Chitinophagia bacterium | reverse complement strand
ATCATTTGCTGCTTGCCCGTAATGGTTTCTTTGATTCCTGATAGTGCTGACTCAACACAAAATGGGACTAAAATTTTACGAGCATAATTGATATAATTTTTATTAGTGTCTCGATCTGTAATTTCAAAATCCCATAACCCATTTAAATTAAGCCAATCCCTACGAACCAATTGTGGCCTTGGATATTCCTTCCAAACATTTTCTGGGGTAACCGCATTGGCCCATTTTGTCATTATATGTCCAGGAACGGGCGCCCAATTCTGCGCTTGCATGTTTGAATATTGTAATAACAATACCAATAGTGAAATGACTTTTATTCTATTTTTCATAATAAACCACTCTGGGATAAACCGCAATTTATAAACTGTTTAAATATATATAATATTTGTTGATTTAGATGATATCAATAAGTCGTTCTACCCTTGAAGTAAGCAAAAGATCCAATTTATACATGACTATAAAATTTACTATGACTAAAAAAATAGTATATTTAGTAAGATAAAATTGACCATTTTCAAATATGAATATAAACGCTCCTCTTATGGCAATGAAAAATAAAAAGCATCTTATCATACTTAGCTACCTCATTATTATAGTTGCTGCATGTAATAACAATTCCTATACACCTCCAAACGTTGCATTCACCATGGATGAATCTATGTTACCCGCATATGAAAAAGACATTGACCACAAAGGAATACTAAACACCATCCAACGCAATCAAGAAGAAGCCTTTATGGATGGGAAAAAAATATACAATAGTAATTGTATAAATTGCCATGGCACACCCAAACAGGAAGGTTCCTTACCTACTGCATTTAAATATTGGAAGGATTCATTTAAGGTAGGTAAAGACCCCTATGCCATATACCAAACTTTAACGCGGGGTTATGGTGGAATGCCTCCTCAAACGGCATTAACCCCTACTGAAAAATACAATGTCATTCATTATATTAGAGAAGAATTTATATTGAAACAAAATAAAGCGGCTTACTTTAATATTGATTCCAATTACTTAGCAAGTTTACCTGTCGGTAAATCCAAAGGGCCGAGTAGCATTAAAAAAGAAGGTTGGTTAGAAATGGATTATGGAAACTTTTTAATCAATACCTATGACCATTAAAAGATGAAAATTTAGTGAATGCCAATTTCGCATACAAAGGAATTGGGGTTCGATTAGATGAAGGCCCAGGTGGTATTGCCGCAGGTAAAGCATGGATGATATTTGATCATGATTTGATGCGTATCGCTGGTGCATGGACTGGCAAAGGATTTATTGACTGGGAAGGCATTCTTTTTAATGGGCAACATAATATTTCACCCCGCACTATTGGGGAACTTCAATATGCAACACCCGTAAGTCCAAGTTGGGCAAACCCCGCAAATGGTTCATTCGTTGATACCCGTTTTAAAGCAGTAGATAATAGAAGATTTGGGCCACTACCCCGAACTTGGTCGCAATATAAAGGGCTTTATCATTATCAAGATAAACTCATCATTTCCTATAGCGTGGGTAATTCAGCGGTACTTGAAAAACTATCATTAGAAGGCACTACTGAAATGCCCATTTTTGCACGCACTTTAAATATGACTGCTTCAACCACCAATTTAAAAATGAGGGTTGCACCCATCAATGCTCATGTTGCACTCATCGGCACTGATGCAGAAATAAAAAAAGAAAATGGATTTTTTGTACTGAATATTCCAGCAGCTAAAAAGATGAACATCAAACTATTAATTGCCAATCAGCAAATTAAAAATTTTGATGCAATAACAAAAACATCACAAAAACCAGAAAACCTTTTAGTATATACCAATGGAGGTAAACCACAATATGCCCAAAAATTAATTACGAAAATTACCAAAGGGAATCAACCTGGTGCATTTAAAGTAGATAGAATGGAACTTCCCTATCAAAGCCCATGGAAAAATCAAATGCGATTAAGTGGTATTGATTTTTTAGAAGATAGAAATAAAGCGGTTATCTGTTCCACGGATGGTGATGTTTGGTTAGTAGAAGGTGTACTTCAACAAGAAGGAAAATTAATTTGGAAACGAATTGCTTCTGGATTATTTCAACCCTTGGGAATTAAAATAGTTGATAAAAAAATATTTGTCACCTGCAGGGATCAACTTGTAAAATTGCATGATCTTAATGGGGATGAAGAAATTGATTATTATGAAAGTTTTAATAGTGATCATCAAGTAACCAATCATTTTCATGAATTTGCGATGGGCCTGCAAACAGATAAAGAAGGAAATTTTTATTATGCAAAAAGTGCCAGACACGCAAGACGTTCCCTAGTTCCACAACATGGCACTTTACTTAAGGTATCTAAAGATGGCCAAGAAACGAGCATTGTTGCTCATGGCTTCAGGGCAGCCAATGGGGTATGTATTAATCCTGATGGAAGCTTTATTGTTACAGATCAAGAAGGTCATTGGAATCCAATGAATCGAATTAATTGGGTAACCCCCACCAACAAATTTTATGGAAATATGTACGCATATAATCCGTCATCAGATAGCTCAGATACTGGCATGGAACCACCCTTGACCTGGGTGGAAAGAGATATTGATCGCTCCCCTTCTGAATTACTTTGGGTGGATAGTAAGGCCTGGGGGCCACTCAATGGTAGCTTACTTAGTTTTTCATATGGTTATGGTAAAGTATTTATTGTACCCCATGAAAAAATTGGTAATCAAATGCAAGGGGGTGTTTTTGAATTACCCATCCCAACTTTTTCAACTGGCGTAATGCGTGGAAGATTCAATCCAGCTGACGGTCAATTATATGCATGTGGCTTATCTGCGTGGGGATCAGCGCAACCGGAATTAGGTGGATTTTATCGCATTAGATATAATGGCGAAAAAACGATTGTCCCATTATCACTCCATGTTTTGGCTAATGGCATTCGCATTAAATTCTCCCATGAATTAAACAAAAAAAATGTAGAAGATATTACATCCTATCAAGTGCAAACATGGGATTTAAAAAGGTCAAGAAAATATGGCTCTGATCATTACAATACAAAGTCACTTATCGTTAAAAATGCAACTTTAAGTAAAGATGGAAAAGAGATATTCCTAACCATCATGGATGTAAAACCGACGAATGTTATGGAGGTAAAATTCCAATTTTTAGATGACACAGGAAAGCCAGTTAAGGGACTCATTCAAAATACCATTAATCAAATTGGAAAATAAGTTAACCTGCTATTTCAGATCCACATTGCAATAATTTATTTTCAATGCATCCATGACAGGAATGTGCTTCTTAACTCGATCCGAAAAAGCAACATAATTTTTTGGACGCTTAGGCGACCATCCAATTTCAGCCAACGCCAATGCCCTTGGGAAAGTCATATACTCCGCATAAGCTGGTGTTCCAATATATTCGGTCCATACATTAGCTTGAACGCCTACTATATGCTTTGCTTCTGCTTCCGTTAATTCTGGTAAATCTGGTTCAAAGGAATAACATTTTGACAGAGGTAAATTTCCACCAATCGCCAAAGGTTGTGTTTTAGGATCTGCTTGATAATAATCCAAATAGAAAAAGCTATTCGGTGACATGACTACATCATGATTTAATTTAGCTGCTTCAATACCCCCTGCTGTTCCTCTCCATGACATCACCATTGCATTCGGCGAAAGTCCGCCTTCTAAAATCTCATCCCATCCCAACATCTTTTTTCCTTTGGATGTGATGAATTTATCTATTCTGCCAATAAAATAACTTTGTAATTCATGCTCATCTTTTAGTTTTAATTTTATAATTAAATCCTGACAAAACCTACTCTCCTTCCATTGTTTTTTAGGACATTCATCCCCACCAATGTGAATATATTGCCCTGGAAATAAAGCCATCACTTCCGTAAGTACATCTTGCATAAAAGTA
>RFZW01000151.1 GCA_009920495.1 Chitinophagia bacterium | reverse complement strand
CGGTGATTCCTTGTAATCCAAATAAAGCCATCATGCCAATAAGTAAAGTTGGAATAACCATAATCATGCTCGGTGCACGAAACTTATTATAAAAAGGAAGATGATCTACCATGAAAAAATTAAAACTTTCAAAGTAGGATCCGGCAGATAAAAGCAATGAAAATAGTATTGCTGGAATAATCCACCATCTATGTACATTGGTTTTAAATGAAATACCAATAAATGCAAAAAAGCAAATCAATATACCAATATAGGGAGGGCCTGCAGTAAAGCCAATGCCACCCCAATAAAATTGAATAAAGGATTGTAATTGTTGTGCCACCTGCGGTTGCATTTGTTGCAATACCTCAATCGCTTTAGATTTTTCTGGATCAATAGCACTTGGATCACTGCCGCCGCCATAGATATTAGGGAACATCAATACCAATGGTTCGGTTTTAAACATACTGTAGGATAAAGCGTAGTCTTTATTTAAACCAGCACTTGTCGTGTTGCTTCCTTTTGTTGTTAAAATACTTCCACCACGTATGGACTCTTTGCCATACTCATAAGTGCTAATTAAAATAGGCGCATTAACAGTTAAACCTAATAATCCAGCAATCATTGCGGTTGCCATTGTTTTTAAAATATGAGAATATTCTTTTTTTAAGATCCATTGTATTACAAAATACAAAGTCATAAAAAATACAATGATTAAACCATAATAAGTTATTTGTAAGTGGTTCGCTTGTACAAATAATGCCGTTGCAATACCAGTAAGTAAGCCGCCAATTAAATATTTCTTTTTAAAGATGAGCAAGATGGCACCTACAAAAAAGGGTAGGTAAGCGATTGCATGCATTTTTGTAATATGCCCAACTACTATAATAATGGGGTTGTAAGTGGCAAAGCTATACGCCAGTGCGCCAATAATCCCAATAAGGGGGTTAATGCCTAATACGATTGCTAAAAAATAAAAACAGATACATGCAAGAAAAAATAAGTTGATAGGTTCTGCTAAGTTTAATGTTAAAATACGATCCAATAATCCAATCGTAAATGAAAATCCAGGAACACCTGTAATTTGATAAGTGGGCATACCACCAAACATGCTATTGGTCCATAAAGGATTTTGGCCATATTTAACGCCTGCGGTTAATGTTTCCTGCGCCATTCCCTTCCATTGACTTATATCAGATTGTTGTAATACCTTTCCTTCTAATGCTGGTTTACAATAAATAATGGAGCAGATTAAAAATACTGCCACTGCTATAAAATGGGTCAAATTAGCCTTGAAAAATGGGTTTCATTGTGTCAACAAACCTACAACATAATTGGATATTGAAAAAATGAGGGAAAGCCAAATTTTCTTATCTTCCCATTCTAAATTATTGACCTGAAAATGAGCCGTTTTAATCCCATTTTAGCGTTTTTGTCCAAATTGGCCATCATCTGTAATGGCTGTTTTGTTTTCTCACTGATGGTCATGTTTGTGCCCAAAATTAATTACCCAGTTGCTGTATCCAATTTTGCTGCTGTTTTAGGATTGGAGATGGCGCCTGTGGTGAGTGTTTTGTTCGGAATAGCGCTATTAGTTATGTGGGGTAAGAAACAGGCTATTGAATTGCCCAACTGGCAAACAATTACTAATCTTTTAATGTTATTGTTTCAGCTCGTTTTTATTATTGTTTAATTATTCAATTCGTATACTTTATGATTCATTCTATTTTAAAAGATAAATCAACAAAATTATTTTTAGGTATTTCTGCCTTTTTTGTTGCCAATGCCTTAATAGCAGAATGTATTGGGGGAAAGATATTTTCATTAGAAGGGGTGTTGGGCTTGTCGCCGGCAAATTTGTCTTTGTTTGGTGAAAAGGGGTTGTCGTTTAATTTAACCTGTGGTGTTTTATTGTGGCCTTTGGAATTTGTTATTACAGATATCGTCAATGAATATTATGGCCCTAAAGCGGTAAAGCGAATTAGTATTACTGCGGTTTCCTTAATTCTTTATGCTTTTTTGATGTTTTATTTAGCCATGCATATTGCGCCTGCACAATTTTGGGTCGATTCTAAAACTGCAGATGGAATACCGAGTATGCAAGGTGCATTTGAAGCAATCTTTGGACAAGGCATGTGGATTATTTTAGGGAGCTTGGTTGCTTTTTTAGTAAGTCAGTTTATAGATGTTTTTGTGTTTCATAAAATAAAAAAGATGACTGGCGAGAAAATGGGTTGGTTGCGTGCAACTGGATCTACGGTGGTATCTCAATTGGTGGATAGCTTTGTGGTACTAGTAATTGCATTTAAAATAGGAAATAATTGGACCTGGTCTTTTGTGCTTGCAGTTTGTGTAGTCAACTATATGTACAAATTTACCATGGCAATTATTTTAACGCCAGTAATTGGAATTGTGGAAAATCGCATTGAAAAATACCTAGGACATGAAACCGCTAAAAAAATGAAATTAGCTGCAATGGGGATTGAAAATGAAGTGTAGTTTAAAATGAAAACTTTTCTTTCAATAGTTGAATGGCTACTTTGTCAATAGGTAAACTCATCGTCTCCTCATTTATATCTTCAAAGTTTACCCAACGAAATGATTCTGCTTCCCCTTTAACATCGTCCGCTGTTTGGTCCGGGGTGAAGTCAAATTTTTTGGTGGAAGTTTTTATTCCACTTGGGTCATCACAATGCACATGATAATAAATAGAGATAATTTGATCTTTATTATTGAATGCTGAAATTTGAAAAAAATCAGTCGTATATAAATGTTCTCCAACGGTTACTGTTAATCCAGTTTCCTCCACGAATTCTCTTGCAACACACTCGCGCGTGCCTTCGCCAAATTCTAATCCGCCACCTGGTAATTTGGTAAAATAATTTCCTCTGATAAATTCATCACTCACGAGTAATCTATTGGCTTTATCTAGCAATACGCCATATACTCTAACATTAAATAAGGGCATTTTTCGAATTTTAATTAAACAGTAATACTTCCACTGAATACAAATGTGCCAGGGCCCATTAGCCAGATATTTTCAAATACTTGGTCGCCTTTATTGTTAAAACGAACCGCTAATTTCCCGCCCAAGGTTTCTATATGAATGGTTTGCTCGCCTAATTTTTCAATTCCTGAAATTAAAGCAGCTGCGGTGACACCGGTGCCGCAACTTAATGTTTCATTTTCTACACCACGTTCGTAGGTGCGTACAAAAATTTTGTCATCTTGTTGTTCTACAAAGTTTACATTAATGCCTTCTGATTTAAACCGATCATTAAATCTGATCATTTGACCCAAACCAAATACATCCACACTGTTAATGCTATCTACCATTTCAATATAATGGGGGGAGCCGGTATTCAAAACAAAAAATGGAACGTCGCCATCAATGTTTTTTTCAACTGCATTTACATTGCTCATTTTTAAATACACCCATCCATCTTCATTAATCGTAGACTCATGTGGGCCATCAATAGCAATGAATTTAAATTGTTTTTTATTCAAACCGATATCATAAGCAAATTGCGTTAAGCATCTTCCGCCATTGCCACACATGGATCCTTCTAATCCATTTGCATTATAATAAGTCATCTCAAAATCGTAACCTTCCTTATTCCCTAATAACATAAGCCCGTCTGCGCCAATACCTTTTTTACGATCACATATAAAAGCAATTTGTTCCCTAGATAATACAATATCATTTTTTGTATTATCGATGATGACAAAATCATTTCCTGTGCCTTGGTATTTTGAAAAATTAATTTTCATTTTAAAATCAGTTGTTGAAATTTACTTTAAATATTTTCGATGATGGCTAGTGATTTTTGAATCATATTATTTACAGCCTGACCCATATCCTTACTGTATTCTTTTTTAACGCGGTTGGCAACAATCACATTGATACTTAAACATTGGTGTCCTAAAATATTACACAAGCCATAAATAGCA
>RFZW01000016.1 GCA_009920495.1 Chitinophagia bacterium | reverse complement strand
GAATTTCTTTTTTTTGTAATGCGTGCTGTTTAATAAAATTTCAATCGCTTCAGTATAGGTAATTCTTTCAAATCCGTTTTCAACAACAAATTTTAATTTTTCAATTAATCCAAGTCCACTTCTTTTTTCCGTAGGTAATTGTTTTTCTTCCTCTGCCAAACGCGTATCTAAAAATTGTAAATCATCGGTATTATTTTTCATCACATAAGCAATTAAATGCTTAATGAAATCTTCAGCCAAGTTCATGTTGTCTTCTAAATCATTAAAAGCAACCTCGGGTTCAATCATCCAAAACTCTGCTAAGTGTCTGGTCGTGTTTGAATTTTCTGCACGGAAGGTGGGACCAAAAGTGTAAATGTCTGAAAACGCCATTGCGCCTAGCTCTCCTTCTAGTTGACCACTCACCGTAAGGTTAGTGCTCTTACCAAAAAAGTCCTGTGTATAATCAATTTCACCAGCCTCATTTTTAGGTGCGCCTTCCAATGGAAGCGTGGTTACGCGAAACATTTCTCCCGCACCCTCTGCATCCGAACTTGTAATAATGGGTGTATGTAAATATAAAAATCCGCGATCATTAAAAAACTGATGCACTGCAAATGCAAGTGAATGTCTAATTCTAAAAACAGATCCAAATGTATTGGTTCTAAAACGCAGATGCGCTTTTTCTCTTAAAAATTCAAGGGAATGTTTTTTTGGTTGTAAAGGATATTTTTCTGCATCGCTGTCGCCTAATATTTCCCTTGCCCAAACTTTCAACCACGGTTCCAGTAATTTTTAATGACGCCCCTGTGGTGATTCTTTTTAAGATAGCTTCGTCAAATTCACCCAAGGAAGCAACGATTTGGATATTGGCATTGGTACTGCCATCATTTAAAGCAATGAACTGGGTATTTCTAAAGGTGCGCACCCATCCCATTACCACCACTTCGGTGCCCGTTGCGGTACCCGATAACAATTGCTTAATTTTAATTCGTTGGTTGAACATATTTGTATTTTCGAATGCCAAAGATAATCCGTTTCAATGGCGAATTGACCCGTTTTAGACATAAAAACACCCTAGCTCTTGATTCGATTTTTAAATAAACCATAGTTACACAGTGCAAGAAAAAGACGACAAACCAAAAAGGGGGCGCAAAGTTGTTGCCACCCCAGCCCCAAAAGCTGCTCCAGCTGCTAGTTCCGAAAAAAAGACCGCTACCAAAAAAACCGTTCCTGCTAAAAAAGCGGAGCCGGTTAAAGACAATAGCGAGGATGACAAAGCATCAAAAATAGCGCAAGCCTTATTTGGTGACGAAAGTGCGGCAAGTGCTGAATCGCCTAGTCAAGCTTCCCCAGCAGCTGAAAGCAACGAGCAATCAGGGCAAACCAATGCTTCTTCCCAATCTGGGCAAGGTGCGCCCGCGAATGGCGGTGGTCAAAACGGCCCTAACCATCCAGCCCAACGCTACCCACAACCTAAAAAGGAACCGGTGTTTAATGTTGAGTTTGATGGCGTGATTGAAACCGAGGGTGTTTTGGAAATTATGCCTGACAATTTTGGCTTTCTACGATCTTCCGATTACAACTATTTATCTTCTCCTGATGATGTATATGTTTCTCCTTCTCAAATAAAATTATTTGGATTAAAAGTGGGTGATACGGTTCATGGAACGGTTCGTGTTCCGCGCGAGGGTGAAAAATATTTTGCATTGACCAAAGTGCATCAGGTGAATGGAAAAAATCCAGATGAAATTCGGGATCGTATTCCATTTGATTATTTAACACCCATCTTCCCTTATCAAAAATTAAATTTATATACGGCTGCGAATAATTATAGTACGCGTATCATGGATTTATTTACGCCAATTGGTAAAGGACAAAGAGGATTGATTGTTGCACAACCAAAGGTGGGTAAAACCATGTTATTAAAAGAGGTGGCGAATGCAATAGCAGCGAATCACCCGGAATGTTATTTAATTATTTTATTGGTTGATGAAAGACCGGAAGAGGTAACCGATGTAGAGCGTTCTGTAAAAGGTGAGGTTATTGCGAGTACATTTGATGAGCCCGCAGACAAACATGTTAAGGTTTCCTCCATGGCTTTACAAAAAGCAAAACGATTAGTTGAGTGTGGTCATGATGTAGTGATATTACTTGATTCAATAACACGTTTAGCACGTGCACATAATACAGTGGCACCAAGTTCTGGTAAAGTATTATCCGGTGGTGTTGAAGCAACCGCGTTGTTGCGCCCTAAACAATTTTTTGGTGCAGCACGTAAAATTGAAAACGGTGGATCACTTACTATATTAGCAACTGCATTAATTGAAACTGGTTCTAAAATGGACGAGGTTATCTTTGAAGAATTCAAGGGAACTGGTAACATGGAATTAGTTTTAGATCGTCGCTTAGCGAACAAGCGTATATTCCCAGCGATTGATTTGGTGGGATCTAGTACACGTCGTGATGATTTATTATTAGATAAAGAAGTATTAGGAAGAATGAATATCCTAAGATTATTTATCAATGATATGAATAACGATGAAGCGATG
This sequence comes from Chitinophagia bacterium, assembly GCA_009920495.1. GTDB lineage: Bacteria > Bacteroidota > Bacteroidia > Chitinophagales > Chitinophagaceae > Sediminibacterium. The sequence continues at coordinate 24,432 of RFZW01000016.1, read as the reverse complement.
AATGAGTTATTAAAAAGAATGCGTGGTACCAAAGACAATGAAGAGTTTTTGGCAAGCATGAATAGATAATTTTTTAGACAATGCCGCAAGGTGTTGTCATTTAAAATAAAAAAGCCTCCGAAAAATCGCGAGGCTTTTTTATTTATATTTTTCAAATCAGCGCTGCTCACTTTTCTTCACACCAAACTAAGTCGCTAATTAATCTTTAAAGTAATTACTACGCTCAATTTCTTCGCGTACTTTTTCTGGAACTAAATAACGAATTGTAATTCCGTCTTTGCGATTGTTACGAATTAGTGTTGCAGATAATTGCAACAACGGTGCATCTAATATTTCAACGCGTGCACCATAATCATTGGTGATATCAAAACCATCTCGACGATAAACAATGAATTGATAGTTTTTTACCAGGGTTTCAAAGTTTTTCCACTTGGGTAAGTTTTGAAAACTATCTGCACCCATGATGACCGAAAATTCATGTTGCGGATATTTTTCTTGTAAATAAGTAAGTGTATCAATGGTGTAAGAAGGCTTTGGCAGAGAAAACTCAATATCAGACACTTTTAATTGGGTATCGTCTTCAATGGCTAGCTTGGTCAAATGGAGTCGATCATATTCATTTAACAAGCTTCCCTGTGGCTTTAAAGGATTTTGAGGTGAAACAACTAACCACACCTGATTCATGTCGGAATGATTGGCAACATAACTAGCCACCATTAAGTGGCCGTTGTGAACGGGATTGAATGAGCCAAAAAATAAACCGATCTTCATTTGTATAATTAATTGATTATCAATTGTTTATGCCAATTTTGGGGCTATAAAAATACTATCTGCCTCGTTTATTCTTAGGCTTAATTGATATCCTGCCACTGATATTGATATAGGATCACCCAGGGGTGCAATTTGTTCAACGATTATTAATTCTCCGGGTATACAGCCCATTTCCATTAGCTTCAAAAATATATCATCATTTTCGAAAGAATGGATTACGCCCGACTCCCCAATTTTTAATTCAGATAGCTTCCTCATAATATTAATACAAAGATAGTTGCTGTTTTACATAAATAGTTACGAAATTTGGAGCATTGAATAACAATATATTATGCGCATACCCATTTCATTTAATACGGCTGATAAAAACACAACGCTTACCAATCGTCTGGCGTTAAAGGCGTTTATTGAAAAGGGTTTGAAAAAAGAGGGGATTGCCATTGATACGCTTCAATATGTTTTCTGTTCCGACAAATTCCTACTTAATATCAATAAGTCCTTCTTGAACCACGATTATTTCACCGATATTATCAGTTTTGACCTATCTGAAACCAGGGGAACCCTCATTGGGGAGATTTATATAAGTATTGATCGTGTGAAAGACAATGCAAAAACCCACAAGGCCAGCTATACCGAAGAATTATTAAGGGTCATCTTTCATGGGGCCTTGCATTTTTGTGGTTACAAGGATAAAAAGCCATCCGACGCCAAAGAAATGCGCGCTCAAGAGAATAAATGGCTGAAATCTTATCTAAAATCTATTTCCTAGGCCTGTGTGATTCAAAAAGGTTCCACATGGAACCTTCCTATTTGAAAATACGGTTTTCATAGGAACATTTAAATAAATTTTACTAAGGGGGTATAAAAAGGTTCTACATAGAACGTTTTATAAATGCCACTGTTAATTTAAAAGGTTCTACATAGAACGTTTTATAAAAAGCGATTAATAATAACAGAATTTAAGTTTAATTGAATTGCTTGGTATACAATACAGGCTTATCTTTGCACCCTTATATGTTTCCAAAATACAATGTCATAGTAGTAGGTGCCGGCCATGCGGGTTGTGAAGCAGCGGCGGCGGCAGCCAATATGGGCTCCAAGGTGTTATTGGTGACCATGAACATGCAAACCATTGCCCAAATGAGCTGTAATCCAGCAATGGGCGGAATTGCCAAGGGCCAAATAATAAGAGAAATAGATGCATTAGGTGGATATAGTGGCATTGTAAGTGACTTGAGTACGATTCAATTTAGAATGTTGAATAAAAGTAAGGGGCCTGCCATGTGGAGTCCTAGAACACAGAATGACAGACACTTATTTGCTAGTAAGTGGCGTGAGATGTTGGAAAACACACCCAATGTTGATTTTTACCAGGATTCGGTGAATGAACTGATTATAAAAAACAATAAAGCTTGTGGGGTAATTACAAGCTTGGGTCATAAAATAGAGGCTGACGCAGTTGTTATTACCAGTGGCACTTTTTTAAACGGGATCATGCATATCGGTGAAAAGCAAATTGGCGGGGGTCGGGTAGCTGAAAAAGCAGCAACAGGAATCACAGAACAATTAGTTTCCTTTGGATTAGAATCAGATCGACTTAAAACAGGAACGCCTCCAAGAGTAGATGGTCGTAGTCTTGATTATAGTAAAATGGAAGAACAAAAGGGAGATGAAGAGGTGGTTGGCTTCTCTTATTTAAATATAGAAAAGGTGAAGCCTGAAAATCAGCGCTCGTGTCATATTACTTATACGGATGCAAGAGTACACGAGATGCTTAAAACGGGTTTTGATCGTAGCCCCATGTACCAAGGCCGTATTGAAGGTGTAGGTCCAAGATACTGTCCAAGTATTGAAGATAAAATTAATCGTTTCGCAGAACGGGAGAGACATCAGCTATTTGTTGAGCCTGAAGGCTGGAATACAGTTGAAATATATGTAAATGGGTTTAGTACAAGCTTACCAGAAGAAGTACAATACGAAGCTCTTCGTATGGTTCCAGGGTTTGAGAAGGCACGTATGTTCCGACCAGGATATGCCATTGAATATGATTATTTCCAACCGACACAGCTTACCTATACGCTTGAAACTAAAGCATTAGAAAACTTATACTTTGCAGGACAAATAAACGGGACAACCGGTTACGAGGAAGCGGCATGTCAAGGTATCATGGCGGGTATGAATGCGCATTTGAAAATTAATAACCAACCGCCTTTAATTCTACAAAGAAGCGAAGCATATATTGGGGTATTAATTGATGACCTGATTAGCAAGGGTACTGAAGAACCTTATCGTATGTTTACTTCACGTGCTGAATTTAGAACACTCTTGCGTCAAGATAATGCCGACTTACGCTTAACCGAAATGAGCTATAAACTTGGGTTGGCAAAAGAAGTGCGTATGCATAGAGTTGAAGAAAAAACGAAGCAAGTTACAGAAATTAAAAATGTATTAAATACCGAATCCATTGAACCAGAAACAATAAATGCATTTCTAGCTGACATCGATTCTGCAACTATTACAGAAAAACAAAAAGCCTCGAAGCTGTTGCTACGACCCAATATCAGCTTACAACAAATCTTGTCCAATAATGAATTATTGAATGAAAAAATTAACATATTTGATACAGAGTGTTTAGAACAAGCTGAAATACAAATTAAATATGAGCGTTATATTGAAAAGGAAAAAGAAATTGTAGAACGCATGGCAACGCTAGAAAATAAATTAATTCCTACTAATTTTGATTACGATAAAATCGCTGCTATTTCAATAGAGGCGAGACAAAAATTTAAGAAAATCAGGCCACTTACTTTGGGCCAGGCTAGTCGCATTAGCGGTGTGAATCCAAGTGATGTACAAATATTAATGGTTTTTATGGGACGTTAATCCATATTGGATATCCACGATTGACCATACATTAATGATACCATTGATATAAAAATACCCCTTATCAAAAAAGTGACACTTTTTGTGCTTTCACAATAAGTTTTTAGTAGCTTTAAAACTCATCTTTTGAGAAATTTTTAAACAACTAAATTAGTCGCGTATGAAGCGGATTTTAACAGGGCTTGTATTTTTGTGTACGGCTATAGTAGCGCATGCACAAGAATCTTTTCCCATTAATGGGGTTAGGGATATTCGTAGTGGTTTGTATGCTTTTACTAATGCTACTATTATTCAAAACGAAAACACTAAAATTGAAAAGGGTGTTTTGATTATAAAAATGGGTAAGATTGTAGCAGTGGGTGCAAACCTAACTGTACCAGCAGAAGCGGTTGTTGTAGACTGCGCTGGTAAATTTATTTACCCTTCCTTTATTGATCCACTAAGTGATTACGGCGTAGCCACACCAAGAAGAACAATGGGTGGTTTTAATTTTGGAGCTCCTGGACAATTTATTTCAAACAAACCAGGACCCTACAACTGGAACCAAGCAGTTAAGCCTGAATTAAACGCTGTTGATGTATTTACAAAAGACGAAACAACCGCAAGCGCATACCGTGCAAATGGATTTGGAGCGGTGTTTACACATTTAAAAGATGGATTAGCAAGAGGAACCGGTGCGGTGGTAACTTTAGCTACTGAAAATAATAACCAAGCGGTTTTAAAATCAAAAGCAGCATCCGTTTATTCTTTTGATAAAGGAACATCAACCCAATCTTATCCAAGTAGTTTAATGGGAAGTATTGCAGTTTTGCGCCAAACCTATTTAGATGCGAAATGGTATCAAACGAAACCAGTAAGCGAAGGTGTTAATCTTTCTTTAGAGGCATGGAACAATAGCCAATCAATTCCACAAATATTTGCAACCGATGATAAGTGGAACGCGGTTCGTGCGGATCGTATAGGTGATGAATTTGGTGTTCAATATATTATAAGAGGTGGCGATAACGGATATCAAAGAATAGATGAAATGGTTAAAACCAAAGCGTCATTTATATTAGGTGTTGATTTTCCTGTGGCCATGGATGTGGAAGATCCTAATGATGCAAGATTTGTATCACTAGCAGACATGAAACATTGGGAACTAGCCCCAACCAACTTAGCTGCATATTCAAAAGCAAACATTCCTTTTAGTATCACATCTTCAGATATGAAAGATGCGAAACAATTTTTAGCAAATGTTAAAAAAGCAATTCAAAACGGTTTGAGTGAATCAAAAGCGTTAGAAGCATTAACAAAAACTCCAGCAAATCAATTGGGGGTTTATGATCAAGTGGGTTCCTTAGAAACTGGCAAGTGGGCAAATTTTATTATAACAACCGAGCCCATTTTTGCAGCAAACTCAAAAATTATAGAAAACTGGGTGCAGGGAAATAAATACGGAGTAAATGAGAGCGAGTGGTCAAGCATCGCCGGTAAATATAAATTAACGATTAATAAAAACGGAACAACATCTGATTATACTGTAGATGTTAAAAAAGATTTATCTGCTTCCATAATCGGTACAGATACTATTGCATCTAAAATAACCGTGAGCGAATCTGTTATTAAATTTAACTTCCCTACTAAAAAAGGCAGAGGTGCAGATCAAATTAGACTGAGTGGTATTATCTCTGGTAATTCATGAATAACTTTTCCATTTGTAGGTTATGGTAATGAAGTATTACCCAAACAAGAAACGATCTTAATTAAAAATGCAACTGTTTGGACCAATGAAAAGGAAGGCGTTTTACAAAATACAGATGTATTGATTAAGGGTGGTAAAATTGCAAAAATTGGAAAAAATTTAAGCGATGCTACAGCAACTGTAGTTGATGGTACAGGTAAACACTTAAGTGCGGGTATTATAGACGAACACTCACATATCGCTGCAATGTCAATTAACGAGGGCGGACAATCAGTTACATCAGAGGCGCGTATAGCAGATAATTTAAACCCAGAGGATATTAATATATATCGTCAATTGAGCGGCGGTGTTACCAGCTCACACATATTACATGGCTCAGCGAATACCATTGGTGGACAAACACAATTAATTAAACTGCGTTGGGGCGCGAATGATGAGGATTTAAAATTTGCTGGCGCTGATCCGTTTATCAAATTCGCATTGGGTGAAAACGTTAAACGTACAACCAGCCAAAGTAATAATCGTTATCCTGATACAAGAATGGGCGTTGAAGAAGTTTTAAACGACGCATTCGATCGCGCACTTGATTATCAAAAAACTTTAAAAGCAAATCCCTCCGCTAGACGTGACTTAGAATTAGAAGCATTGGTTGAAATTTTAAATAAAAAGCGCTTCATTACTTGTCATAGTTATGTACAACCAGAAATTACTTATGCATTACGTATTGGTGATAAGTATGGTTTTAAATTTAACACCTTCACACATATATTAGAAGGATATAAAGTGGCCGATAAAATGAAAGTACACGGTTCAAGCGCATCTACATTCTCTGATTGGTTTATGTATAAAACGGAAGTACAAGATGCGATAGCTTATAATGCTGCTATTATGCAAAAAGTGGGTTTGAACGTATGTATCAATTCAGATGATGCTGAAATGGCAAGAAGATTAAATCAAGAAGCCGCAAAGGTGGTTAAATATGGTGGTGTATCCGAAGAAGAAGCGCTTAAAATGGTAACCTTAAATCCTGCAAAAGCATTACACGTTGCCGATAAAGTAGGTAGTATAAAAACCGGGAAAGACGCCGATGTGGTTTTATGGACAGATAATCCTTTAAGCATTTATGCAAAAGTTGAAAAAACAATTGTTGATGGTATTGTTTATTTTGATAGGACAAAAGATGCGGAAATGAGTAAGAAAATTACTGCAGAAAAAACAAGATTAATTCAAAAACTATTGGGAGAAAAAAGATCAGGAATGCCAATGGGACGACCAATGCCTAGTTTCCAAACAATATTAACTTGTGGTGATCATGAACACGAAGATCACATGGCGACCATTTATGAAAATCAAAATAACTAATTTATGAAAAATAAATATACAAGCTTACTCATATTAACACTTGCAATTTTTGCATTCAATGCAAAAGCGCAGGAAACAGTTTATCCTGCAGGTCCACAAAAGGGGGTTTCTGCAATTATACACGCCACGGTACATGTGGGTAATGGAACTGTTTTAACAGATGCAACCATACTGTTTGAAAAAGGAAAAATAACCGCGGTTGGAACAGGAATAGCAATACCAAAGGGTGCAACCGAAATTGATGCAACAGGAAAGCAGGTATACCCTGGTTTAATTTTACCAAATTCAAGTCTTGGTTTAAAAGAAATTAGCTCGGGTGTGCGTGGTAGTAATGACTTTCAAGAAATTGGAGAAAACAATGCAGACATTAGAAGTATTGTGTCCTACAACACAGATTCTAAAATTATCAATGTATTGCGTTCAAATGGGATTTTGTTAGCGCATGTTTCTCCGTCGGGTGAGCTAATCGAAGGAAGATCAAGTGTGGTTCAATTAGATGCATGGAATTATGAAGATGCAGAGTATAAGTCAAATACAGGAATGTACATATCTATGCCATCACTAATGGCGCGCCGTGGTGGACGTGGTGGCTTTATGCGTGGTATGATGATGGGTGGTGGTGGAGATCCGTTGAAAGCAGCATTTGATAAAATTGAAACCATTAAAACCTATTTTACAGAAGCTAAAGCATATTGTCAAGAAAAAGTTCATGCCAATAATAATTTGAAATTAGAGGCGGCGCGTGCTTTGTTTGAGGGTAAACAAAAATTATATATTCGTGCAAATGAGGTTAAACAAATGTTGTTAGCCATAGACTTAGGAAAAACATTTGGTTTTAATATTGTAATTGTAGGTGGTGGTGAAAGTTTTCAAATCGCGGGCCTACTAGCAGAGAATAAAATTCCGGTGATCTTAGATGAAGCACATGCATTACCAGCAACCGAAGATGATGATGTTGATCAACCTTATAAAACTCCTGCACAATTACAAAAAGCGGGCGTATTATTTGCGTTAAACGACATGGCGGACAACACAAAACAACGCAACCTTAGCTTTAATGCAGGAACAGCTGCTGCTTATGGCTTAACCAAAGAAGAGGCCTTATCTTCTATAACCCTAAATGCGGCGAAAATTTTGGGTATAGATAATATAACTGGATCAATAGAGGCGGGAAAAGATGCTAATATTCTGATCAGTGCAGGTGATATATTAGATATGCGCGGGAACCAACTTACGCAAATTTTTATACAAGGGCGTACCGTTTCATTAGATAACAAACAACTACAATTATACGAACGCTATAAACACAAATATGGCATTAAGTAAAACTTAATTGAGTTGTGAAATATTAATTCTAAATTTTGACCGGTCGCTTTAATTGGCGGCCGGTTTTTTTGGGTATCTTAGCATCATGTCTAAAAAACTATTTTTATTAGATGCGCTTGCATTAATTTATCGTGCATATTATGCGCTCATACGCACACCGCGCATAACCTCTACGGGCATAAATACCAACGCACAGTTTGGATTTACAAACACCTTATTGGAAATAATACGTAAAGAAAACCCTACACATATTGCTGTTTGTTTTGATACGCACGCACCTACAGAAAGACACACCGATTTTGCTGATTATAAAGCCAATCGCCAGGAAACACCAGAGGATTTATTAGACTCTTTGCCACATATTAAAGCAATTATCGAGGGATTTAATATACCAGTGATTGAGTATGATGGATATGAGGCCGATGATATCATCGGAACCCTTGCATGGCAAGCTGCTGACATGGGTTATGATGTATACATGGTTACGCCCGATAAGGATTATGGTCAATTATTGATACACCCCAATGTTTTTATATGGAAACCTCCGGCTTTTGGAAATAAAGAAGAAATTGTAGATGCGAAAAAGATTTGTGAAAAATGGGATATACAAAGGGTTGATCAGGTAATTGATATGTTGGGACTAATGGGTGATGCCTCAGATAATATTCCGGGCATTCCGGGGGTGGGTGAAAAAACCGCAGCAAAGCTTTTAAAATTATATGATACGCTTGAGGGTGTTTTAGAAAACGCAGATAAAATTACTGGCGCAATGGGTGAAAAAGTGCGCGCAGGAAAAGCGTCTGCGATCATGAGTAAAAAATTGGCTACCATAATTACCAACGTGCCTGTTCAATTTCACGAAGAAGATTTTAGATTAAAAGAAAAAAATAATTCAGCACTTGCTGAAATATTTAATGAATTGGAATTTAAAACATTGGGAAAGAGAATATTGGGAGACGCCTTTTCCGTAACGAATAATTTAAACGGTGGTGATGCGGTTAGCGAGGCGTCATTTTCTAAAAAAGACCCTGGCGTAAGTACACAAGAACAAACCGATTTGTTTGGTAACACAGTAAACATAAAACCAACAAAACAAAAGACTAGCAAAACAAACGAATTAGATGTAACAGCAGATACCGAGGATAACAGCGAGGATAATGATTTTGGTGGAAGTCCAGAAACGGCACTAGTTGTAATTAAAAATATAGGTAACACAGAACACGATTATAAATCGGTTGTGGGGGACAAAGAAATAGATGCGCTTGTTGAAGCGCTATTACAACAAAATGAAATTTGTATTGATACTGAAACAACCGGTGTTGATGCAAACAATGTATCACTAGTGGGAATAAGTTTTTCGTATAAAGAACATGCTGGTTATTTTTTACCGATTGAAAATGATGGTGATAGTAAAACCGGCGCAAAGTATATACTAAAAAAATTACAGCCACTTTTTGATAATGAAAACATCACCTGGATTGGACAAAATTTAAAATATGATTTTTTAGTATTAAAGTGGTACGGCGTTGAATTAAAAGGAAAAACTTTTGATACGATGTTGGCGCACTATGTAATAGAACCAGAAGGCAGGCGTGGTATGGATTTGCTAAGTGCACAATTTTTAGGATACGAACCGGTTTCAATTACAAGCATCATTGGCAAGAAGGGTAAAAACCAGGGTAGTATGCGTGATGCACCGCTAGATCAAATAACACAATATGCTGCCGAGGATGCGGACATCACATTACAACTAAAAAATTGTTTTGCTCCTTTAATAATTAAAAGAGATGTTAGTAAAGTTTTTAATGAAGTAGAAAATCCACTGGTGCGCGTTTTGGTTGACATGGAATACGAGGGCGTAAAAGTAGATACACAATTTTTAAGCGACTATAGTAAGGTGTTAGAAGTTGATGCTAAAATAAGCGAAGAGCGCGTGTATGAGCAAGCGGGTGTTCGATTTAATTTAGCTTCTCCAAAACAACTAGGAGAAGTTCTTTTTGAAATTTTAAAACTAGATGCAAAAGCCAAAAAAACAAAAACAGGACAATACGCAACAGGAGAAGATGTTTTACAAAAAATGGCAGCGAAGCATAAAATAGTAGATGATATTTTAAATTTTAGAGAGCTAACAAAACTAAAATCAACCTATGTTGATTCGGTTCCTGCATTAATAAATCCTAAAACAGGGCGCATACACACCAGCTATGCGCAAGCGGTTGCGGTCACTGGGCGATTAAGTAGTACCAATCCAAATTTGCAAAATATCCCCATTAGAACCGAACGTGGACGTGAAATAAGAAAAGCATTTATACCAAGAGACCCAGGCAGAGTTTTAATAAGCGCGGATTATTCACAAATTGAATTGAGAATAGTTGCGGCAATCAGCGGTGATCCAAATATGTGTGATGCGTTTAAGCAGGGTAAAGATATTCATACCGCAACTGCGGCGAAGGTTTACGGTATTGAGGAGTCGGCGGTAACAAAGGAAATGCGTTATAAAGCCAAGAGTGTAAATTTTGGAATTATATATGGACAGGGGGCATTTGGATTAGCAGAAAATTTAGGAATTCCAAGAGCTGAGGCAAAAGAAATTATAGACAATTATAAAAAAGAATTTCCCAATATTCAGTTATACATGGACCAACAAATTAATCATGCCAAGGAACTGGGTTATGTAGAAACACTCATGGGCAGGAAGCGTTGGTTAAGAGATATCAATAGTAGCAACTTTACCGTACGCGGTTTTGCGGAAAGAAATGCAATCAACTCTCCTATTCAAGGATCTGCAGCTGATATGATTAAATTAGCAATGATTAAAATTCATGCAGAAATGAAAAAATCAAATTGGGAATCTAAAATGATATTACAAGTGCACGATGAATTGGTATTTGATGCAACAGAAAAAGAAGTTCCGGCGCTAAAAGAATTAATATTGAATTGTATGAAATGTGCAATGGTATTGCCTAATGGCGTACCTGTGGAAGCAGAGGTGGGTGTTGGTAAAAACTGGCTTGAAGCACACTAGAGTTATTGCCTAATTATTTTAATAAGCACAAAGTCCTACTTTTTTTTAAAAACGGGAACTGTGCTGCAAGGTTCTCCATACATAATGCTTTTTACAACCGGTCTTAATTTTTGTGTAATTGCAATATAAGCCGACTCGCCAATAGGAGTATCACCACAACCCTTTATAACCACACGCTGATCGGTATAATCAATAGCGTTAATTAAACTAATCTCTTGTAGTAAAACTTGTTCTCGTACTTTATTTTCATCTCCAAAAAAAATCGATTTGGCTATATTGCTTAAATTAGACGCAACCAACATGTTCGCCCACATTGGAATAATAGCATCGGCCGAACAATATATGCCCACTATTTTATCTTGGTATTCCTTCCAGTCAATTTCAGCGAGCGAGGCCCTAAACTCCTTCTCTTTTAATATGAGCTCCATAAACAAGTAGGGCTTAATATCAAACAGAACAACCGCGTTATTTGGTAAAAAGCTCGCCAAATCAATGCTAATTAATCCACTTTCCGCAACTTTATTTATTAAGGAGTCTGACATGATGTAAAATTAGGCACTATTTAATATATCTACTAACGAAATTGGAAGATTGTGGCGTAAAACAAACGGCCCCGAGTGATCGGGGCCGCAAAAACTATTAGAACGGGGTATATTAATACACCTTTGATCTATTATCTTTAATATTTGCTGCTTTTTTTAAAGCAACATTGGTTCTAAACATTACATTTCTTAATCTTTGGAGCGTTTCCTCTTTATATAATGACGGATCTTGTTGCGCAGGTTTGGCGCCCAATGCGTTTACGCTTAAAACAAAAACACCGGTATTACCTGCAATTGGCTCACTTACTTTGTTTAATAATCCTTTATTAAAAGCAGCGCCTATTACTTTTGGTTCGTTTCCAACATTCGCTAACATTGAAAATACATAACCAATGCTGTCTAACTTTTGTACTATTGTTTTTCCAGCAGCAGCATATGCCTCTAGTGAATTACCCTTCAATGTTGTTTTAATTATGTTCGCCTTTTTTTCATCTCTAATTATTCCTTCTACTTGTGGTCTTGCTGTCTCAACTCCCATTAGACCCTTTTTATCTTCGCTGGTAATAATTGCAACCAGGTAATTATCTTCTACTTCAAATGGTTCTGAAATATCATTCACAGATTTTTCATAAACCCAGCGTACCATAGCCCTTGATTCGCCAATACCTTGAATACTAAAATCATTTTCTTTAATATTCGTTGCGGGTAGTGCCTGTTTATTTGCTTTAACAGCATTTGAATTAAATGATTTTAAATCAGAACTAGATGTTGCAAATTGTGCTGCTGCTGTAGAAGCGGCATTGATTGTTTCTGTGCTTGGTAATAACGGCTTTGATAAATAAGCAATTTTATAGGAAGCAACTTTTGGCGTTTGTTTTAAAATCTCCATATAATGATAACCAAATTCAGTTTTAACAACCTGTTTTGTTCCTACAGGATTCGAAAAAGAAAAATCATTAAAAGCTGGTGTCATTTGTGCCTGAGGAAACATTTCAATTTTTCCACCAGCAGGCTTACTTCCTTGATCATCTGAATATTGCTGGCACAATGCATCAAAAGGGGCGCCGCCACGTATTGCTATACTAATACTATCTGCTAATTTTTTTGCAACACTATCATCTTTAATTTGTTGTCCGTTTTGTGGATTTGTTGTGGCAATTAAAATGTGCCTTACGCTAGCGCTATCAGGCCACTGTGTTGTTCCAACCACCTTTGCAATGGTAAAGTTTCTTCCGTCAATGTATGGACCGAAAACACCGCCAACTGGTAAAGAAAGGATAGAATCTTTTTGTGGAACTTGAATTCTATTTTTACTTAAATAGCTATTATAGAAAATATTTTCTGATCCAACTTTATTTAAAAAAGAAGAAACATCGCTCGCGTTTTTAAAATCTGCTTTAAGTGAAGCAACTTGGTTGTAAACATTAGCACTATCTATTGAGGACGGCGCTGCACTAAAAACAACAAAACTAATGTTTCTAGATGTTTCATCAACCTGATATGCTGCCGCGTTTTCTTTTAAATAAGCAGAAACCTCATCATTACTCACCTTTATTGTACTATCAATTATACTATTATAAGGAACGGATACATAAGAAATATTTGAAATTTCATTTGTTTCAGCAAACTCTTTATCCGCCAACCATTTAGGAAATTGTATTCCTTTAATAACCAACGCCTGGTATTTACTTCTTTGTCTATTTTCAATTGATGGTGCAATATAAAACTTCTCAATTTGATTAATTTGATCTGCGTTTTTACTTTTTTTAAGTTGCGCTATTGCTTGGCGCGCGTCGTTCACTTTAAACTCCCCAGTTGCTCTGTCTGTGAACTCTTGTTTAAATGGAGATTCGTTACCAAACAAAACATCATTTAATTCTTTATTGCCTACAGAAATACCTAGCTTTTCTTGTTCTGTTTTAAATAAAAGAAGGTCTACTTCTTGATTCCATAAGAAACCAATAATTTGCTCTCTCTTGATTCCCTGAGAAGCGTAGTTTTGAACTTGAATTTCCACCTTCTCTTCAAAGTCGGCTTTTCTAATTTCTTCGCCATTTACCGTACCAAGGGTATTTGTATTACTACCTCTGTTTTGACGACCAACGCCATCTTGTAATATAAATGCTACTAATGCTATTACAATAATTGTAAAGATGATCCAAGCGCCTCTTTCGCGAATGTTCTGAATAATTGACATATATCTATAATTATAGGAGAGCAAAAATAATGTTTTCTAGCTTGTAAATAGGGGGTCTGCCGGTATTTTTAGGGCTATTTTTATTAAAACCTTAATTAAAATTACACATTGGGTAGGTGGATAAATTAAATTATCGTGGATATCTCCCCTTTTTATCTGAATAAACCTGCATAAAAATAGAATAAGAAGATTAGGATAAATAAAAAAATAACTAATTGTGAATTTAAGGGTTGGTTTATACCCGTTAATTAACAGTGTATAAGATGTTTATTAATTAAAAAATAAATAATTAAACAAGGAAAAATTTAAAATGTAATTCTTTTAAAAATGAATACTGGTATATATCTTATCGATTTTTATATAGAAATAAAAGTTAGATAAAAATGTAAAATATTATTGTTAATAAAAAAGATATTAAGATATTAACAGCCGTAATAGTATTAGGTTATTTATATAAATGTATTAATACTTAATACTACGATTGATATACACATTGAAAAAAAGAACACTTAATTTAAATCAACTACTTTTATCGAGTTAAAAATAAAACAAACCAATCGCCAATGAATAACCAAATTTTAATTATAAGATTTACAAGTAAAATAATAATATAACTATAATATTTAATACCTAATAAACTATAAAACAATAATATATAATAAAATTAATAAAAATTAACATCTGTTAGTATTTTATATTTTAATTCTTACCTCTCTTTTAAATCATCCTAATTTTCTATTCCTTTTTATTTTTAAATAATAACCCCCCATCCCCTTTTTTATTTGCTTCATATAGCTTAATTTTTCATACACAATTTTTGCTTGTTTTTATTTTATTTAAAATCAATTTACAATAGGTTCTAATAAATAAAATAAGGCTGAATATTTTCAAAATATCAAATTATAAAATAGATAAATTTTAAAAATGAATAAAAAAATTACTTCCATTAGTTTAGTAATAACCACTATTTTTTTATTAGTGTTGTTAGTTTCTTTTACAAAATCTAAACAAGAAAATTTTCAAGAACCTAAGGATCCTAAAATAACAAACCTAAAATTACCTGAAGGTTTTCATGCGGAAAGATTATATGGTCCTTCTGCAAAAGGAGAAGGATCTTGGGTATCTATGACTTTTGATGATAAAGGAAGAATTATTGCTTCAGATCAATATGGTGCATTATATCGTTTAAAGGTTCCCGCTATTGGAGATACGATTACAAAAACAAGTATTGAAGAATTAAAAATTTACGGAGATACGATCAATACAAAATCACCAGTTACTATTGGATACGCGCATGGATTATTATGGGCATTTAATAGTTTATATGTTATGATTAATAACAGATCAAATGATAAATTAAAAAGAGGAAGTGGTTTATATAGATTACAAGACACGAATAGCGATGATACTTTTGATAAAATAACACTTATAAAAGAATTAGATGGAGAAGGAGAACATGGACCACATAGTGTAATATTATCGCCGGATAAAAAATCGATCTACGTGGTTGCAGGAAATTTCACAAAAATTCCAAAACTTAATTCTTATAGAAATTTACCAGAAAGTAAAATTGATAATTTATTCCCATTAATAAAAGACCCCAATGGCCATGATAATACCGTACAAACACAGGGCGGTTGGGTTGCGCACCTAGACTCGACTGGTACTAATTGGGAATTAATTGCTTCTGGATTTAGAAACCCTTTTGATATTTCATTTAATGATCAAGGTGATTTATTTGCTTATGATTCTGATATGGAGTGGGACTTTGGAACACCATGGTACCGCCCTACTAGAATTGTACATGTAACAAGTGGCGCCGAGTTTGGATGGAGACCAGGAACAGATAAGTGGTCACCAAAATATCCCGATAACCTTCCTGCGGTTATTAACGTAGGACAGGGCTCACCTACTAATTTAGTAAGTGGTGTAAACGCAAGATTCCCAAAAAAATATCGCAAAGCTTTATTTGCTTTTGATTGGAGCTTTGGAATTATTTATGCTGTTTATAATGAACCTGATGGCGCTTCTTATAAAACAACAGGCGAAGAATTTATTTCTGGCGCACCCCTTCCTTTAACCGATGGCGTTGTGGGACCAGATGGTGCTTTATATTTTTTAACCGGAGGACGTCGTCTTGAATCAGATTTGTACCGTGTTTATTATGGAGACAATTCTTTACCAAACGATCCGCTTCCTGTAACAGAATTAACAAATGCACAAAAAATTCGCAGACAGCTTGAATCTTTTCATGGTGTTAAAAATCCAGCTGCTGTAAATTTTGCATGGCCGTATTTAAAAGATGCCGATCGTTTTATTAGATATGCTGCAAGAATTGCTATTGAAAACCAACCAGTAGAAGAGTGGTATAATAAATTACTTAATGAAAAAGATCCAATTATTTTAACACATGCCGCAATTGCAAACGCACGCAAGGGTTTGGCTGGCACGGGAAAAGTGGTAGTAGGTTTATTAGCAAAAGTAGATTTTACAAAATTGACCGAACCACAACAATTAGATTTACTACGCGCAATTGAGTTAAATTTTATTCGTTTGGGTGATCCAGATACAGAGACAAAAAATTTAGTATCCGCAGCATTAAGCCCAAGCTACCCAGCTAAAACAAATTCACTTAATCGCGAATTAAGTAAACTATTGGTTTATATAGATGCGCCAAAAGCGGTTGAAAAAACAATGGCATTATTAGCTACGGCAAAAGATGATGCGCCTGCGCAAAAATCAATTTCAGAATCTTCTGATTTAATTTTACGCAATCCCCAATATGGAATGGACATTGCCTCTATGTTATCAAAAGTGCCACCAGCACAACAAACCTGGTATGCGAATGTTTTAAGCCAAGCAAAAAACGGTTGGACCCCTGCCACACAAAAAAAATACTTCCAATGGTATTATAAAGCATTTGGATACAAGGGTGGTGTGTGTTATGTAGGATTTATAAATACCGCGCGTAAAAACGCATTAGCAAATGTTCCTAAAGATCAGTTTGAAATGTATAATAAAATTTCCGGTGATTCAATTGTGAGTATTTCAAGATCAGGTGTTCCAGCGGGAACAATAATGCCAAAGGGCCCAGGAAAAAACTGGAAAATAACCAATGCGGTTAATGCCGTTGATTCGAGCACAGGTGTTAGAAGTTTCGTGCGCGGTAAATCAATGTTTGCTGCTACACTATGTTCTTCTTGTCATCAAATGAAAGGAGAAGGTGGTGTTGCGGGACCAGACCTTTCCCAACTAGGAACAAGGTTTAGCACAAAAGATATTTTAGAATCTATTATTGAACCAAGTAAAACAATTTCTGATCAATTTGGATCTACTGTTTTTTTCCTTAAAAAGGGAGGATCTGTTTTAGGTCGATTAATTCGTCAGGATAGTAAAAACTATTATATTTCTCAAAACCCATTTGCGACCGATGTGGTTCGAGCATTATCTAAAAAAGAAGTTGCAAGAACGCGCGTTTCTGAAACATCTCCAATGTTACCAGGAATGATCAATGGATTAAATAGCGAAGAGTTAAGTGATTTGATTGCATATTTAAAATCGGGTGGAAACAAAAACCACGAAGTTTATACAAGTAAAAAATAAACACAAACTTGCAGCCAACAAACGCCATATGGAGTGATAAGGTTTCAAATGTTGCACAGGTAGGTGGCATTGAAACCTCGGTGTTAGACAATGGTCTTGGCCGTGGTGTGCG
The DNA here is from genome assembly GCA_009920495.1 of Chitinophagia bacterium. Lineage (GTDB taxonomy): Bacteria > Bacteroidota > Bacteroidia > Chitinophagales > Chitinophagaceae > Sediminibacterium. The sequence continues at coordinate 6,927 of RFZW01000016.1, read as the reverse complement.
TATTGCATGGTTTAATACAGGAAGCGGTCTTCGATTTAAGGTGGTGATTGATCGCGCAATGGACATTGCAGATGCTTTTTTTAATCAACATAGTATTGCATGGTTTAGCCACCCCGGAGTTATGGCGCCGCAACCCTTTTCAAATAAGGGCGCCGACTGGTTACGCACTTTTGGTGGCGGACTTGTAACTACTTGTGGTTTATCACACGTGGGTGGTGATGAAAAAGATGAACACGGTGAGCGCGGTGTGCACGACTTAATAAGCAATACGCCCGCAGCAATCATTTCAATAATTCAACCCGATCCCGCAAGCGGAATTTATACCATGAGCATGACGGGCATAATAAAACAAGCTAAAATTTTTGGACCAGCGCTTGAATTAAAACGTACTATCTCTGCAACGCTAGGTGAAGCTTGTATTCAAATTCATGATGAAATAATTAACAGGGGTAATGAATCGGCACCACACATGCTTTTATATCATTGTAATTTTGGTTGGCCACTTGCCGACGAGGGCGCACAAATATTTTGCAATGGCGAACAGCCAAAAACCTGTCCCGCAATCAATGATAAACACAATGGCCCCGGTCAGGATGTTTTTTTTATTGACGCAAAGCCAAATAATAATGGAGATTGTGTTTGTGGCATTGAAAATAAAAAAATTGGCATTGCTGCTGTTTTAAAATTTCCTAAAAAACAAATGCCCTGGTTAACCAACTGGCAACATTGGGCAAGAGGTGAATATGTAACCGGCATTGAACCCGGCACCCACCCGCCTATTGGTCAATCAAAGGCGCGCGCCGACGGCTCACTTATTTTTATTGCACCCGGCGAAACAAAGCAATATGATTTACAAATAGAAATTTTAAACAACCAAGATGAAATCAATCACACATTCAATAAATAATTATGGAAAATAAAAGCATCGCACAAAAAGCACTAGAACAAGGAAAAGGAATATTACGACTTGCACCTACTTGGGTTCCAAGATCATTTTGTGTTCCGGGTCGTCGTATTAAACTACACCCAGATGATTATTATGTATTAGGCGGTGTGCGCGGCGGTATTGATGAGCGCTGGCTTTCATCTACTACGCCTGCAAAAAACGGACCACTGACGGGCGAAAACGAAGGATTAAGCCCTGTTGTTTTTAATGATGGAAAAACAACACAGCAGGTTTTATTAAAAGATGTGATTGATGAATTAAAAGGACAAATTATCGGTGACCGTTTGTGGAATGAATATAAAAGCTGGCCAATGTATTCAAAGTTTTTTGATAACATGGGACCACTACCACATCACGTACATCATAATGATGAAAAGGCGGCGTTGATTGGACAAAAAGGAAAACCAGAAGCGTATTACTTTCCACCCCAATTAAACAACCACGGTGGCGACTTCCCCTATACGTTTATAGGCATTGCACCGGGAACAACGAAGGAACAAATTAAAGAATGCCTAGTTAATTTTTCAAAGGGCGACAATAAAATTACCAACTATTCACAAGCATATAAGCTAGAGCCGGGAACCGGATGGGATGTACCTCCCGGATTATTGCATGCGCCAGGAAGTATGTGTACCTACGAACCACAAAAAGCGTCGGATGTTTTTGCGATGTATCAATCTCTAGTAAACGAAGCAATTATTCCTGATGAACTATTATGGAATGGTACACCGAAAGAAAGCATCGGCGATTATGATGCATTGTTAGATGTGTTGGATTGGGAATTAAACGTAGATCCGAACACGATGGAAAATCGTTTTATGGCACCAAAACCAGTACATGATATAAAGGAAATGCAAGCACAGGGCTATATTGAAAATTGGATTTGTTATAAATCACATGATTTTAGTGCAAAAGAATTAACCGTATTCCCAGGACAAACTGTTACCATAAAAGACAGCGCAGCTTATGGTATAATTGTAATGCAGGGCCATGGAAAAATGGGCGTTTGGGATATCGAAACACCAGCATTAATTAGATACGGTCAGTTGACCAACGATGAATTTTTTATAAGCGAAGCCGCTGCTAAAGACGGCGTAAAAATTGTAAACAATTCTGATACCGATCCAATAGTAATATTAAAACACTTCGGTCCTCGCAATCCGGATTTAGTTTTATAATCAACCGTAAATAATTTTTATTAGTCACACACGTCAATACAAAAAATGAACATAAAAAAAAGTTTAAACAAAATCATCTTCGCATCCGCCGCTATTGTGGTTGTGGGCTTGTTGGCATTTAATCCCGCAGCCCCAAGCAAACTACAGGTAAAAAAAGGAGCACATATTATTTTAGTAGGAAATAATTTAGGCTCGCGCATGATGAACTTTGGTTATTTTGAAACCGAACTTCAACTTCGTTATCCTAATAATGAATTGTATGTACGCAACATGTGTGATGGTGGTAACACACCGGGATTTCGTCCACACTCTGGACGCCCCACTCCTTGGGCTTTTCCTGGCGCAGAAAAATTTCAAACTGAACTAGCGGACAACCCACATACCGAAGGCTTTTTAGCATACCCCGATGAGTGGATTGCAACACACAGCGCTGATATTATTATTGCGATGTTTGGTTTTGATGAATCTTTTCAAGGACCAGCAGGTGTTGAAAATTATAAAGCAGAATTAGAAGCGTTTATAAAACACACGAAATCAAAAAAATATAACGGCAGCTCAGCACCTCAGCTAGCAATTGTTTCTCCAATTGCATTTGAAGATCTTTCCAATAAGTTTGACTTACCCAACGGACAAGCAGAAAATAAAAACCTACACCTTTATAAAGAGGCTATGAAACAGGTGGCAGAAAAAAACGGGGTACTTTTTGTGGACGCCTTTACACCTACAAAAACATGGCTTGATAATCCAACCAACGACTTAACCATTGACGGATCTCAATTAAGCGATGATGGGTATAAAAAATTTGCACCATTTTTAGTAGATGCGGTTTTCGGAAAATCTCCTGTTATTAATGAATCAAATCGTGCAAATGTATTAGCCGCGGTGATTGAAAAGGATTGGATGTGGCATAATGATTTTAAAGCACCGAATGGCGTGCACGTTTTTGGACGTCGCTATGATCCATTTGGCCCAGCAAATTATCCTGCTGAATTACAAAAAATAAGAGAGATGACGGTTATACGCGACACCGCTGTTTGGAGTGCCGCAAAAGGAAAAAAATATGATGTTGCAGCGGCTGATGCAAAAACATCAGCGCTACCTGCTGTGGAAACTAATTTTATGCCAACCGGTAAGGCGGAGTCACCAAAATATTTATATGGCCAAGATGCAATTGATAAATTTAAAATGGCACCGGGTTATAAAATAAGCTTGTTTGCTTCTGAAGTTGAATTTCCTGAACTAGCCAACCCCGTTCAAATTTCATTTGATAATAAAGGAAGATTATGGGTTGCGGTGATGCCCACCTATCCTCATTGGAAGCCAGGAGATCCAAAACCAAATGACAAATTAATTATTTTAGAAGATACCAATGGTGACGGAAAAGCAGATAAAGAAACCACATTCGCAGATGGTCTACAACTTCCTTTGGGATTTGAATTAGCACCAGAAGGTGTTTATCTTTCTCAAGGAACCAACTTTATGTTATTAAAAGATACGAATGGCGATGATGTTGCAGATACCCGTGAAATATTATTAAGTGGTTTTGATGACCACGATACACATCATGCACACCACGCCTATACAACGGATCCTTCTGGTGCAATATATATGGGCGAAGGTGTTTTTTTAGTGAACGATATTGAAACCTCTTATGGTCCTGTTCGCGGAACCAACGGTGGATTTTTTAGATATGATCCAAAAAATAAAAAACTAGATCGCATTGCACAGCTTTCAATTCCAAATCCATGGGGTATTGCTTTTGATGAGTGGGGCCAAGTTTTTTATGCAGAAACATCAGGACCCGAAGTTACTTGGATGATGCCGGGTACAGTTAAATCAAGGTATGCAGAAGCTACTCCAAAGGCTGCCAACATTATTGAGGAAAGCCAAATGGTAAGACCAACTTCAGGAATTGAATTTGTATCTAGCCGACATTTTCCCGATAATGTACAAGGTGATTTATTAATTAATAATACGATTGGATTTTTAGGAACCAAGCAACATCAAATGTTCGAAGATGGTACTGGATATAAAAGCAAACTTCGTCATGATATTATGACCTCATCTGATTTTAATTTCCGTCCTGTTGATTTAGAATTTGCGCCTGATGGTTCTTTGTATATCGCAGACTGGCACAATGTTTTAATTGGTCACATGCAACATAATGCGCGTGATCCATTAAGAGATCATGTGCACGGTCGTATCTATCGCATTACTTATCCTTCACGTCCTCTAGTTGTTCCAGCTAAAGTAGCAGGCGCAACGGTGGAGCAATTATTAAGCAATTTAACGCTTCCAGAATATCGCACACGATACAGAACGCGTCGTGAATTGCGCGCACATCCAGCAAGTGAAGTGTTGCCGAAATTAAAAACATGGGTAGCACAATTAGATAAAACAGCACCCACTTATGAAAAGTTTTTAATGGAAGCGTTATGGGTAAGCTGGGGTCAAAACAAAGTGGATCAAGATTTACTTCGTCAATTATTAAACGCAAAGGACTATCGTGTTAGGGCCGCTGCGGTTGAGGTAGTGCGTTTCAATGAAAAACAATTACCTGACCAAGCCAATTTATTATTGAATGCAGCCAAAGATGAAAACAGCCGCGTAAGATTAGAAGCAATAGTTGCAGCATCTTGGTTACCCAAAGAAAAAGGCTTGGCGATTGAAACTGAAGCTGCAAAAAAACCATTAGATAGCTGGATGATTAAAGCACACAAAACAGCAGTAGCGCACTTGGAGGGGCACAATGTTGCGGTTAAAAAAGCACCAGCAATAAAAGATGTAGCTGGCGAAGTAAGCGCCACCCTAATCCAAACCGGAAAAGAAATTTATTTACGAGATGGTTTTTGTAATACCTGTCATCAACCGAATGGTAAGGGATTGGTTGCATCTGGCTTTCCGCCATTAAGCGAATCAAAATGGGTTTTAGGAAATGAGGATCGTTTAATAAAAATTGTTTTGAAAGGAATTTATGGTCCAATCGTAGTGAATGGAAAAAAATATCCAGGACAGGTACCAATGACACCTTATGGCGGATTGTTGAATGATAAAGAAGTAGCAGCAGTGCTAACGTATATTAGAAATTCATTTGGAAACAAAGCATCAGCGGTCGACGAAAAAACAGTAAAAAGAGTGCGTGAAGAAATAAAAAATAAGGTTGGATTTTATTCACCCGATGAACTATTATTATTACACCCAATGGAACAATAAAAGCATCCATTTTATTTTAAACTAGGAATAACTTTTTATATGAAAAAACTTTACGCATTAAAACAGGGAAATTTGTTACAGGAGATCATGAATATGGCGGAGAGTCAACCCTACCCATCATTGCAGCAGAGCTTGAAAAAAATTATGGTTTCAGAACAAAGGTATTAAAGTCATTTCCAGATCAAAATGCGGAAGAAAACATTCCAGGATTGGAGGCGCTAAAGGAAGCCGACGTCGCAGTTTTTTTTCTTCGTTGGCGCAGACTTCCCGCTGAGCAGATCCAGTATATTGAAGATTATTTAAAAACAGGAAAGCCATTGCTTGGATTTAGAACAACCACCCATGCTTTTAATTATCCTAAAGGACATCCATTACAAAAGTGGAATGCATTTGGTGAACTTGCATTTAATTCTCCTCCAGGCTGGGGTGGTGTTGCAAAACATACACATTATGGTCACGAATCATCTACCGATGTAAATATTATTAAGAGTGAAGCCAATAATGAATTATTAACTGGGGTTGGTGATAATTTTCATGTAAGATCCTGGTTGTATCAAGTATTACCAAGCTATCCTATTAAAGGCTCTGTTTTATTAATGAATGGACACTCCATCAATCCGGGCGATAAAAACGCATATGATAATCCAGTAACCTGGACGGGAACGAATAGTTATGGTGCAAAATTTTTCTTTACGACCATGGGACATCCCGAAGATTTTGATCAAGAGCCATTCCAACACTTAGTAATTAATGCAATGCATTGGGTTGCCGGAAAAAAGATTCCTAAAAATTGGGGTTTCAGACGACTTGTTTCCAATTCTGGATCGATTAAAAAAAATTGGTTATGATGGTGTTGAGTGTTTGGTGGGATCGCCTGACGAAAAAGCATATAGCCGACTTGGCGCATATGCAAAAAATATTGGTCTTGAAACTGTAAGCGTTTTTGTGGTAGGTAAAGATGAGAATCCAGTGGATCCATCACCTGCTGTGCGCGCGAAGGCATTAGACAGAATCAAATGGGGTATTGACCGCGCGCATGACATGAACGCTAAAATATTATGTGGTCCTTTTCATTCAGCGCATGGTGTTTTTACCAAACAACCACCCCAACAACTCGAATATGCATTATGTGCCGAAGTGTTGCACGCAGCAGGTGAACACGCAAAGCAAGCGGGCATTACATTAGCGGTGGAAGCGCTCAATCGATTTGAGTGTTATTTGTGTAATACCATGGAGCAATTAAAAACATTGGTTGCATTAGCGGATCATCCAAGTGTGCAAGCCATGTATGATACGCATCACGCAAATATTGAAGAGAAAAAAAATGGCGTAGCATTACAAACCATTGGTCCAGTGTTAGCACATGTTCATATTAGCGAAAACGATCGTGGTACACCGGGTGATGGGCATGTACAATGGGAGGATATTTTTTCCACATTAAAATCCATTCAATATAAAGGCTGGTTTACCATTGAAGCTTTTTCGCGCAATGATCCAGACTTTGCGAATGCCATTAACGTGTGGCGTGAATATTCATCTCCTTGGGATATTGCTGAAAACGGATTAGCATTTATTAAAAAACATTTAAAC
>RFZW01000150.1 GCA_009920495.1 Chitinophagia bacterium | reverse complement strand
AAGTACACTCCAGTGGGCAAAACACTAGAATCAATTTCTTTATTTTTTGTAAGTAGCATAACATCCCCCATCATATTTAAAATTCTAATTTGAAAATTTTGGATATTATCTTTGGGTTGTACTATAATTTTATTATTTGCAGGATTAGGAAACACTTTAATAAAATCATTGCTAATAATATCATTGACTCCAGTAATTAATGAAGGAACTATTGAATAACTATAAGCAACTTCGCCATTTTTTCGTGTAGCGTTTTCTTCTGAAGGTAAATAAGTCCTAATATAGTCCACTTGTGCTTTATCAGCACTCACCGTAACATACATATAGCCTCGATTTGGCATTAAAGTTCCATTTAAATATCCGTAAGGTGTGCCTGTCATTGTGGTGATATTTTTTGCTGATGGTTGTGGCACTTCTTGATATACAATTCCATCCTTATCTTGCTTGGCAAAAAGATGATCATGCCCATGAAAATAAATACTGGCTTTATTTTCAAACATTAAATAATGAATAGGCTTATCCCAACCTGGTCTATTGGTGGAAAATCCAAATGTAGAATCGGTATTTCTACCCCCCATCTCGTATAGATGAGCGAACTCGGAACCCCCACGACCCTCAGTTCCAGAACCACCCACTAACTGATGACTAAATAAAAATTTAAATTTTGCTTTACTATTAGCAAGTGTGTTTTTTAACCAATTATATTGAGTTAATCCAAGTGACCAACCCCATTCTGGTTTTGATTTTGAATACATATAAGGATCAATAACTACGAACAATGCATTACCCCATTCCCAAGCATAATAATTTTCACGAATGCCTACATTTGTTTCAGGTACAGTATTTCCCGAATAAAAATTATTAGGGAATGGATTAGGAAAATAAGTTTTTCTAATTAAGGCTGCCATGGTAGGTAAACTTGAAATATCTGTATTAGGAAGCCACCCCAATTCGCCTTCATGATTTCCTAATGTAACAAACAAAGGCACAGAATGGGTAATCTCGTTAAAATATGTACGAAATAATAAAGTACGATCTATGATGGACGCTTTATCAATCACCGGAAGTTTATCGCTCATAGCATTATCTCCTAAATCAATTATAAAATCTGGATTTTTTGATAACATATGTTGCAAGGTTAACTTATAGGCATCCGGATTTGTATTACTATCTAAATGTGGATCCGCCTCTACTACAAACGAAAATGTATACCCCGGCTTACGTTGGGTTTGAAAAGAATGTTCCAAAGCTGAAATGTATGTTCCATTATTAGCAAGGCGATATTTTGTCCTATAATAATATTTTGTATTTGGTACTAAGTTTTTAAAGTCTACTTCAATAGGAGTGTCAGCAATTGTAGTATAAATAGGGGTTGTTTGGGCATAGCTTCCTGGAGTAGTTCCATACTCCCAATAAACATTTACGCTTTTGTCAAACAATATGCTCAAAGTAATCGCAGAATCAGTAGGTCTGCCTAAAATTTCAGTATAATTTTGAGCTGAAGTAATTTGAATTATTCCTGAAAATAGACAGCTTAATAGCAATATTTTAACCATTTTCATATATAACCATCTTATTTGTTAAATTAGACTAAAGCATTTAAAAAAGGTTTAATATAAGTTAAACTTTAATTATATGTTTTTGTCTAAAATATATAGAATGAAAAATTTATGAAAAGTAAAATGATGAATTTAATAGTTACATTATTCAGTATCATAAATTTATGCTGCTCCAAGGATTCCTCAACAACTTCAAATGTGACACCCCCCACCAACATCGCCAAACAGCTTAATTTTGTGGGAACAGGTTTTACAAATAATGGGACCTACCCCAAATTATACACTTGTGATAGCAGTGGTATTTCCCCAGGTCTTCAATGGTCAAATGCACCCGCAGGTACTACAAATTATGTTGTCACAATGCACCATTTCCCTCCCACTTATCCTATAGAAAGTAAGCATGTATATTTAACATTATATAATATTCCAAGTACTGTTACTGCATTACCCGAAAACAATAAAACGATTGGATTATTTGGAATAAATACGGTGGATGGTAAAAACACTTATACCCCACCTTGTTCACAAGGGCCTGGTGCAAAAACCTATATACTAACATTGTATGCATTAAATGCAGCACCAACTATTAGTGTTCCAGCCAATCAAATCACTATGGATATTGTTTTGGCGGGTATAAGAAATAAGATTTTAGACAGCGCCATCATGACGGTGTCATATACACGATAAAAATAATATTATGAAAAGGAAAACTTTATTACTATTTATCATAGCTTGTTTTTTTGCTCCAATCATTATGAAAGCACATACAGGTGGTCACTTTCATCAAGGAGACGGAACTATTTTTAATAACTGGCGATTAAAAAATGGAGCTGTTATAAGTGGTAATTTTTCAATGAACAAGGATAGTATTATTTATTTAGAGCAATTAAATGGTCGCATTTTGGCAGTTGCAATGCAAGACTTAATAGAACAAGATCAAAAATTGGCAAGATTTAAAATGCATCAATTCCAACAAATTAATGGTGTCAATGAAATAATTCAAACTCCTTTTTCTATTTTTCAATTAATTACAAATTGGTTGTTTTATATCGCATTAATATCCTGTGGAATAATTGTTTTGTATGAATTAAAGCCTAATATTTTTCGTATTCTATTTTTAAATGAACGCAGAAAATATGCAATAGTAGTTGTTACGCTTATATCTACATTTGTTATAGCATGTAGTAAAACAAGTGCTACCAGTAGTTCAACCAATAATAATGGGGGCACAAACCCAATAAGTATTACACTACCAAAAACTACAACTGGCTTTATTGATTCCGCATTTATGCCATATAAACCTTCTCTATCCACTAAATGGGATGATACTTATTTTTATGTAGCATCTACTGGAATACCTAATCATAATATGATGATTGGAATTACAAGTTGGCAACAACAAGTTCCCATTTCACAACCATATATTGATAATAATAGTTGGTCTATTCCTTTGCAACCAGCTTATGCCACCACTCCTTTAAGTACAAAAACAAACTTAATGAAAGGTGCAGTGGCAATTGCTGTAAATGGTATACCAATTTTTAATGCGCTTAATAACCGTGGGGAAGATTCCTATTTAATTGGAGAATTAGACAATTGGGGAGGTCATTGTGGTCGTGGCGATGATTACCATTATCATGCTGCCCCTTTGCATTTATCATCAACTTCGGGATTAAAACCAATAGCATTTGCACTTGACGGGTTTCCAGTTTATGGAAGTAAAGAACCCGATGGAACAAACATGGCATTACTTGACACTTGTCATGGCCATGTTGGGTCTAATGGTATATATCATTATCATGGAACTATCGATTATCCTTATGTAGTAGGTGCAATGAAAGGAAAAGTGAATTTAGACCCTACTACCCCTGCTCCCGAAAATCAAATACTTCCACAAGCATTTACTAAACCTGTAAGACCGGCTACAAATCCTTTAAAAGGAGCCTTTATTACCGACTTTGTAGCTGTGGGCAACAATGGCTATTTACTAACCTATAAAATTGGAACAAAAAACGGATATGTAAAATACAATTGGGATTTGAGCAATAAATATACTTTTACTTTAACAGATACTGCTGGAATAGCAGTGACAACAAGTTACCAGAGATAAATTTAAAGGCATGTATAAATATATATTTTTAACATTAAGTATTGTGATTGGGGGATGTACAAAAAAAACAACTTCAACTAGCAATACTAGTACTATAAATTCTTATAATGGATCTGGATTTGTAACTCAAGGGTTAGCTAGTGTAACAAATAATAATATTTATAGCTGTGCAGGTGGTCGTATCACTAATATTGGAAATATTACAAATAATAATAAAACGTGGATTGTACCAGGTGAGAATAATTTTATTAATGGATTGAAATTATTT
>RFZW01000149.1 GCA_009920495.1 Chitinophagia bacterium | reverse complement strand
AAATTAGCAAAACGATTAACCGAAAGAGGAATTAAAATTATAGGAACTTCATTTGACAGTTTAGATATTGCAGAAGATCGCGGTCGCTTTAGTGATTTATTAAAAGAATTAAAAATTCCTTACCCTGATTACGGAACTGCATACACTGCAGAAGAAGCAGTTGAAGTTGCCAATCAAGTAGGCTATCCGGTTTTAGTAAGACCCAGCTATGTAATTGGTGGACAAAGAATGCGTATCGTAATTAATGATGCCGAAGTGGAAACAGCGGTGGTGAGTATCTTAAAACATATTCCAGATAATAAAATATTAATTGATCATTTTTTAGATCGTTGCCAGGAAGCAGAAGTGGATGCCATTTTTGATGGGGAAACTTTTCACGTGATGGGCGTAATGGAACACATTGAACCAGCGGGTATACATAGTGGCGATAGTAATGCAGTATTACCTGCATTTAACTTAACACCATTGATCGTGGCGACCATGGAGTTTTACAGTGAAAAAATTGCGCGCGCTTTAAATATCAAAGGATTAATAAATATTCAGTTTGCGATTAAGGACGATAAAGTATTTGTGATTGAAGCCAATCCAAGAGCATCAAGAACAACACCATTTATTGCGAAAGCATATAAAATTCCTTATTTAAATATTGCAACCAAAGTAATGTTGGGTGCTGCTAAATTAACTGATTTCGTCATAGAGAAAAAGCTAGACGGATTTGCAATTAAAGAACCCGTATTTAGTTTTGATAAATTCCCTGGTGTGAACAAAGAATTAGGCCCTGAAATGAAAAGTACCGGTGAAGCTATTCGATTTATAAAAGATTTACGCGATCCTTACTTCCGAAATTTATACAAGGAGCGTTCAATGAACTTAAGTAGATAATAAAATGACCCTTGCTAAAAGCTAAGGGTCATTTTATTTTATCGCTAATGATTTTTTCTACAATTTTATTTTTTAAAAAGAATAAATGCTATTACGAGCGAATATCTGCGAAGCAGCGATGAGCCGAGTGATAGGTGTTTATTCTATTAACAAATAAATTGTCTTTTATTTAGGTACCCCATACTGGTCTACCAAATAAACAATCGCTGCCATATTCACAGCACCTAATAACAATTCTCTTTTGTTTACATTTTCAAATACATCTGTTTTAGCGTGGTGTAAATCAAAATATCTTTGACTATCTGGTACTAGCCCAGCTAAAATAACATTTTCATCAATCGTTTTTAAAGGTCCAATATCCGCGCCACCACCGCCTGCAGTTATCTCTGTGCCATAAGGTTTTAATAATGCCGACCATGGTTGTAATTTTTTAAATTGCGCTGAACTACAAGTAATACCAATGGCTCTTGGTGTAAAACCACCCGCATCACTTTCAAGTGCAAAAACATGCTTCTCATTATTTAATTTTGCTAACTCGGCATACTTGGCGCCACCACGACCCCCATTTTCTTCATTGGCAAATAATACAAAACGAATGGTGCGTTTAGGAATATAATTAATCGCTTTCATCATGCGTAAAATTTCCATGGTTTGCACAATACCGGCGCCATCATCATGCGCCCCTTCATTTACATCCCAACTATCTAAATGCCCGCCAATCGTAATTATTTCATTCGGGAAAGTGGCACCTTTAATCTCTGCCACCACATTATTTTCATCTGCATCAGGTAAAAAATAACCATAGGTTTGCATCTGCACACGTACCATTCCTTTTTTTGCTTTTGCATATAATTCCTTTGCATCATTAGGGCCCAAAGCTACCGCCGGAATTTTTGGATAATCTTCATCATACTTCATACCACCTGTGTGTGGCGCATTATCAGGAGCCGTACTTAATGAATGTAGCATTACACCAACAGCGCCATATTTTGCAGCACGACTGGCGCCAGTGCCACGATACACCCCCGCTTTTCCATAGGCACCAAAAGTTTGAACAATAGTAGGATCAAACATGCTATGGTAATAAACAATCTTTCCTTTTACTTCGGCTTTACGTTTTTCCAATTCATCAAAATCGGCAACCGCCAAAAGATCCGCTTCTACTAAACCTTTACTTCCTAATGAATTTCCTAAGGCCAATGCAGCTAAAGGTTGATTCATTGCTTTTCCATTAAACCCAACTACACTTGCAAAATCCTTGCCGCCACGTTGCCAATTGGGTGTTTTACAGGGTTGCATATACACCTTATCTGCAGCGAATGCAGCCATATTGCGTTGACCCCAAATTGCCGCATTTTGTTGTTGCGGCGAACCTGCCAAACGACCTCCAATTTGTTTGGTTAACTGCCTTAATAAATCATAGGCCTTGCCATTGGTCATGATTTCATCTGACATTTTTTTTATAATAATACTATCTTGATTTACTTGAGCTTGGGTCAAAAATGGCCAACAAAACATCAAAAGGAATAATTTACGCATACCCGATTTTTTTTCATTTAAATAATTCTTAAATATAAATAAACTTTATTGCATTATAAGTTGTTATTTGCAGATACAATAGTAATTAAATGAAGATTGGAATTGTTTGTTATCCTACATTTGGCGGTAGTGGTGTTTTGGCTACCGAACTTGGCAAAGCCCTTGCAGAAAAAGGCCATGAAATTCATTTTATTACCTACCAACAACCGGTTCGCCTAAATGGGTTTCATACGAATATATTTTACCATGAAGTTAGGGTACCCACTTATCCATTATTCGACTACCCCCCTTATGAATTAGCTTTAGCAAGCACCATGGTGGATGTAATATTAAACCATGACTTGGATTTAATTCATGCACACTATGCTATCCCCCACGCATCTGCTGCTTATACTGCCAAACAAATCGTTAAGCAAAAAACAGGAAGGTCAGTTCCAGTCATTACAACTTTACATGGTACCGATATTACTTTAGTTGGTCGCGATAAAACTTACGAGCCAGTCGTTACTTTTTCAATCAACGAAAGTGATGCCATTACAGCTGTGTCTGAAAATTTAAGAGCGGAAACTTTCAAGCATTTCGATATTAAAAAAGAAATTGAAGTCATCCACAATTTTGTGGATGTGCATCGTTATAATAAAAAAGCGGTAGCGGCATTTAGACAAGTGATTGCGCCGAACAATGAAAAAATAATCATACACGCATCTAATTTTAGAAAGATAAAAAGGATTGATCACGTGATGGAGATTTTTAAAAATATTCATAGCGCGCTTCCTTCAAAATTATTAATGGTGGGTGATGGTCCTGAGCGTCCACTAGCCGAAGATCTTACTAGGCAATATGGGCTAGATGGCGATGTGCGTTTTTTAGGGAAGCAGGAACAAATGGAAGAAATATTAGCAGTGAGTGACGTTTTTTTATTGCCTTCTGAATATGAAAGTTTTGGATTAGCAGCACTGGAAGCCATGGCAGCGAGCACTGTTGTCATTAGTACAGATGCAGGTGGATTAGGTGAAATTAATATTGATGGTGTGACAGGCTATACTGCCCCAGTAGGTGATGTGGCAAAAATGAGCAAAAATGCCATTGAACTTTTGCAGGATGAAACAAAATTAAAAGCCTTTAAGCACAATGCTTTAAAAGAAGCAAAACTTTTTGACATACATCATATCATTCCTAAATATGAGGAATTGTACAGGCGCTTTTGCAGAACAGGTGATTGCTAAAGATTAATTAGAAGCGACTGCTTCGTCAATACTTAATTTTATTTTATTAATCGCTTCGGTCAACTCCTCCATCGTAATACTTAAAGGCGGTGCAATTCTAATTTTATCTTCTGCAAATAAAAACCAATCAGTTATAATACCATGCGCAACACAAGTTGCTGCTATTTTTTTTGCTAGTGCTGAAGATGAAAATTGCAAGGACATCCACAATCCTTTATTTGTGCGATTTAAAATACTTGGGTGCACTAGATGCTCCAATAAAAATTGCTCTTTTTGTGCAACTTCATTGATCCAATTGGATTGTCGCAAAACTTGCAAAGCTGCATGACCTGCAGCACAACA
>RFZW01000148.1 GCA_009920495.1 Chitinophagia bacterium | reverse complement strand
AAGTGCCTGTTTTCCTCGTAATCATCTAACCTTTTTTGAAATTTTTGGGTAGATGATCCGCCTTGCAATGCCATAGATTGTCGCTGTGACTTTTGATTAGCGATGGCAGCTGTTACAAATAGTTTACCAAATTGCAATTGTGTTTTAAGACCAAATAAATTTTGCGTGCTAGGAATTAAAGTACTTCTGGAAATAAAATTAATATTACCGGCTTCCACTGCTTTTACAATTTCATCTTTTTTACCCTTATAATTTAATTTAATCTGATTGTCAAATCCTAAATTAGAAAGTGTATTTAAGTTGATCGGAAATTTTAGTTTATCTCCAATACTAGCGTTCATGCTAAAATTGGTATTCGCATCAAAATCAAAACCCCCATTTCTTCTTGCGCGTTCAGGCAAGGTTGGATTTTTTACATTTTGGCCTTGATATCCTGCTTTAATATTTATCTCTCCCACCGGTTTTATATCTACTTTTAAATCCGAACCTGTTTTACCAAACAATCGATCAAAGTAGCTATCAAAAACTTTTGATTTAGGGCGGGTAATTTTTCGATTTAGTACTCCAATGGAGTTGGCCCTTTGTCTAAAATACGCTTGCTCATCTTTGGCCGTTTTTAATTTCCAAAATTCATCAAAATTTAAAGTGCTCGAGGTTCTTTGATATCCCGAACCAATCATGTCCGTTAAAAAGTACCTTTTGGAGGCAGCGTCATATTCCACCTTTCGCTTCACAATGCTGGTATCTCTTAAATCATAGGGATTGTTGCTAGCTTGCGATAAAAAATCACCGCGCTTATCTTGAATAGGGAAACGCAAATCATTGGTGAAGGTATAAACGGTGGTATCTTTTATAATATCGTTCGTATTCGCGCCAATAACCCCACCCAATTTTGTAGTGTCTTTTTTAAATGCAGTGCTGTCCTTTTTTTTACCAGCAGTATCTATTATATTCTTTGTTAAATCAATTTTTATTTGCGCATGCAAATGGCTATTCGCAAAAAGCAAAATACCAAAAAATAAAATTGATTTTAAAGTACGCAATGAATAAGAATTAATGAATGAAATTAAATTGTTAGCAATTTTTTAGCGCTGCCTTGATCAGCACTTCCAAACTTAATTCAGTACCTTCTGACTGTATTGTTTTATCCACTGCTTTTTCAGCAACTGCCTTTTGTATACCCAGTGATATTAATGCCTGAATTGCATCTTGTTGAACATTAGATTTTGCAAAGCCTGCACCCCCGGTTAATTGATGCGCATTTAATGGAATTTTTGAAAGCTTGTCTCTTAATTCAAGCACCAATCTTTCCGCTGATTTTTTTCCGATACCTTTAATCTGCTCCAATAATCTTGCTTCGCCATTTACAATTGCTCTGATAATTTCTTCCGGTTGCATACCCGACAACATCATTCGAGCAGTGCTTGCACCAACACCTGATACACTAATCAAATGCAGAAATAAATCCTTCTCGGTTTGTTCATGAAATCCAAACAAAACCTGTGAATTTTCGGTAATATGCAGATAGGTATATAACAGCCCTTTTTCTTTTTTTGAAATGGCTTCATAGGTATTTAAACTAATATTTACCTCGTACCCAACACCCCCTACATCCACGATTAATTTAGCAGGGGACAGCTGGACAAAATTTCCTTGTAAAAATGCGATCATAATGTGTTCAAAAATAATACTTAAGCGACGAAAAATAGGTATTTGAGCCGATTCTTAACCAAATTTTTAAGATATTTGTTGTCCAAATATTAATACAAGTATATACATGAGTAATAAAGCAGCAATTACAGCGGTTGGCGGCTATGTTCCTGAAACCAAATTGACCAATTTTGACCTTGAAAAAATGGTGGATACCAACGATGAGTGGATCCGAACACGCACAGGCATATCTGAAAGACGCATTTTGAGGGAACCAGGCAAGGCCAGTTCTGATATGGCAGTTCAGGCCATCGATAAAATTCTACGCAAGAAAAATCTTGACCCCTTAGAAATTGATTGTATCATATGTGCCACTGTAACCCCGGACATGATATTCCCTGCAACTGCAAATATTATTGGAGATAAGATTGGTGCAAAAAATGCTTTTGGTTTTGATTTATCAGCAGCCTGTAGTGGATTTTTATTTGCGCTTTCAACAGGGGCAAGTTTTATTGAAAGTGGCAGGTATAAAAAAATTATCATTGTGGGCGTTGATAAAATGAGTTCCATTATTGACTATACGGACAGAGCAACATGTATCATATTTGGCGATGGCGCTGGTGCCGTATTACTAGAACCAAGTAATGATGGCGATGGATTTCAGGATGCCATTTTAAAAAGTGATGGAAGTGGAAGAGACTATTTAAATATTAAAGCTGGTGGAAGTTTAAAGCCAGCTACTATTGAAACGGTCATGGCCAGAGAGCATTATGCATTTCAAGATGGACAACCTGTTTTTAAATTTGCCGTAAAAGGAATGGCAGATGTGAGTGCGGAACTTTTAGAAAAAAATAATTTAACTGGCGATGATATTGCATGGTTAGTGCCGCACCAAGCCAACTTAAGAATTATAGATGCCACTGCGAATAGAATGGGACTACCTATGGAAAAAGTGATGATTAATATTCAAAAATATGGCAATACAACAGCTGCTACCATACCACTTTGCTTATGGGATTGGGAAAGCCAACTAAATAAGGGCGACAACTTAGTTTTAGCAGCATTCGGTGGTGGATTTACATGGGGCGCCTGCTGGATTAAATGGGCATACTAATGAATCAATTCATTCTGTGATAAATAGGTATATTTATATAGCGACAATAATAAAATATGAAAAAGAAAAACTTTAAAGGAATCAGCACAGTCACATTGCATTCAGCAAGCACTGAAAATGATAACTTTTCACATACTACGCCTATTTATGCGACATCGACATTTACTTTCGATTCAACAGACGAAGGAATGGAGCGATTCAAGAGCGCAGATAAAACCAGAATTTATTCCCGCTGGGGCAACCCTACTTTTACTGCAGCACAGGATGTGATTGCTGCATTAGAAGCCTTTGGATTAAAGAATGAAAAAGGAGAACAACTTGAATTAAAAGCATTATTACACGCAAGTGGCCAAGCAGCCATGAGTACTTTATTTTTAAGCACTTTGAGCGCAGGTGATATTTTAGTGTCGCACTATTCTCTTTATGGTGGCACCCAGGAATTAATGCAAAAGCTTTTATTAGAGGCTGGTATTAAATGTATTTTAATTGATGTGCGTGATGCTGCTTTACTTGAAAAAACAATTAAAGAAAATTCGGGTATCAAATTAATACACTTGGAAACCCCTGCCAATCCTACATTACAGTGCGTGGATATAGAAGCGATTTGTAAAATTGCACACGCTAATAATATTCGTGTATCAGTTGATAATACAGTAGCAACACCTTATTTGCAACAACCATTTGCATTAGGTGCGGATTTTGTATTTCACTCTGCTACTAAATTTTTAAATGGTCACGGATCTGCATTGAATGGCGTTTTATTAGGCAAGGATTTAGAATTCATGAACACCAAGGTTTGGAAATGGCATGTATTATTAGGAGGCAATAGCAATGCATTTGATGCCTACTTATTAATACAAGGAATGAAAACTTTAGAAATAAGAATGGATCGGCATTGTAGTAATACTGAAAAAGTGGCACAATTTTTAGACAACCACCCTGCTATTGAAAAAGTAAACTATACAGGCTTAGCTTCGCATCCCGATCATACAATTGCTAAAAAGCAAATGAAACAACATGCACCACTCATTAGTTTTGAATTAAAAGGCGGAATAGACGCAGGAAAAAAATTCATTGATGCATTAGAAATTTGTACGCGCGCAGTTTCACTAGGTACGGTAGATACACTAGTATCACATCCGGCGACAATGACCCATTATGGCATACCAAAAGAGGAACGCATAAAATATGGCATTACCGATGGTTTAATCAGAATGAGTGTAGGCATTGAA
>RFZW01000147.1 GCA_009920495.1 Chitinophagia bacterium | reverse complement strand
TGCAAGGTTACCGGTGTACACTATTTTAATATCATTGGTGATTGACGATAAAATATATTTTGGATTTTTAAGCTTGCAAGGCTTAGTGATGATGGGATTATATGTCATGGGTATCGTAATGGCATTACTTGCAAGTATGGTGTTAAAATGGTTTATTAAAATTAAAGAGAAGAGTTATTTTATATTAGAACTACCTGTTTACCGCGCACCTCGTTGGAAAAATGTAGGCACTACCATGATCCAAAAGGCAACCATCTTCGTGCGAGATGCGGGAAAGGTAATTATCATTATTAGTTTGTTGTTGTGGTTTTTAAGTAGTTATGGACCTACTGAAAAAATGAAATTGGTCAACGAAAAATATGCACAACAAATTTCAAGCAATAATGGTGCATCAAAGATGAATGAATTGCAACAAAAGCAATTTGAGCGTGAATACAATACTGAAAAATTAGAAAATTCCTACGCAGGCATTATGGGTAAAAAAATTGAACCCCTCATTGCTCCATTGGGATTTGATTGGAAAATTGGCATCGCACTGATCACTTCCTTTGCGGCGCGAGAAGTATTTGTAGGCACCATGGCTACTTTATATAGTGTGGAAGAATCGGACAATAGTTCCTTACGTGATAAACTAAAAGCTGCAGTAAGGCCTGATGGTACCAAGGTATATAGCTTTGCAGCTGCTTTATCTCTAATGATATTTTATGTATTGGCCATGCAATGTATGAGTACACTTGCTGTGGTAAAGCGGGAAACGCAATCCTGGAAATGGCCTACCATCCAATTTTTTATGATGACCGGCCTCGCCTATTTCATGAGCTGGGCGGTGTATGTACTGGCGAAATAATCTAATGGAGGACGCAGATTGCGTCCTCCATTAGAGAAAATATACGCAGTTATCTGCTTTTCACTTCTTCAAATGCTTCATCATAATCGGGGCGAATGGTGCCCATGATACGATCCCAGAATAAAAAGTACAAACCATAATTACCTTTAAAGTATTTATGGTGTTGGTTATGGTTTACCGAAGTGTTGATCCACTTACCAAACCAGTTTTTACTAAAACCTTTTGGATATAATTCCCAACCCAAGTGACCATACATATTGTATATAATGGATAAAAGGAAAAAAATAAGTATATGAGATCTATGGACGGGTATTGTAAATAAAAACACAACAAAAATCCCAACCTCAACAATTGCTTCCAAAGGATGAAATGCATAAGCGGCCCAAGGGGATGGATTGGTTGATTTATGATGTACCAAATGCATTACATTAAATAAACTTTTATGATGCATAATACGATGCGTCCAGTAAAAATAGGTGTCGTGGATCACAAACATAATTGGAAATGCTGCGAAATAATACACCCAACCATAATCAGTTATATTTTGAAATAAAGTTGTATGAGGTTTAACTGCAGGGTTGTAAATAAATAAAATAGGGATAAAAGCAAACATTAACATTGTAAGGGTACTATATCCAATTTCACGTAAATAATCGGCGTTTTTAGGAAATTGCGATTGTATTTTTTTATGTACTATTTTATTTTTTAATACAACATAAAATAATAAAAACACAAGCCCACCTAATAGATAATACCTAGTAGTAATGTTTTGCAGTACAATAAAATATTTGTCAAATTGTATTTCCATCATATAAAGCGAAGATAGTGAATATTAAAATTTACTTACGACGAAACAGACAATGTTTATTTCAACCCAGTTTTAAATTCCAATTTTAAAATCGCAATATCTTCTATAATACGATTTATTTCTATGGGTAAAGTGCCATTGTAAACCCCACGAATACGGCGATGCTGATCCACTAAAATGAAATTTTCCGTATGTAAAAACTCATTACCTGATTGGTAGTACCCTACCGTATCTCCTGCAAAATATTGTTGTTTTGCCAAACCATATATGGCCTTTTTATCCCCGGTAAGCAAATGCCATTTTTCGGCGTCTACTTTATTATCCAATGCATATTTGTTTAACACCAAAAGCCTCCTGCAATAAATGCATATTGTTGGTCATTTTCGGGCAAATATTACGACACTTGGTAAAAAAGAAATTCGCAACATATATTTTTCCATTCACTAAATTTTCATCAACCACTTTTCCATTTTGATCTAAAAAGGAAAAGGAAGGAATGGTATGGATATTGTGATACGCGCTATCGGTTTCATTTATCCATTCTGGCGTCCAATCAGGATGATTAAAAAAAGGAAGCGTGACTAAGCTATCTTTTATTTGCTCCGTATTGTTATTGGTCGCATTATTACACGCAACTAATACAATTAAACAATAAATAAAACAGCTCAAATATTTTAGCATACCTAATTATTTTATTTTAAAATCAATTGAATCCTGCGGCGTCATACATAATTTCAAACCAATCAAACCATAGCGTCTTCCTTCTTTCACCACATAATTAGCGCGAATGATTCCGTTTTCCCACCACATTTTTTGACTCCCGTTTTCATATCCCATTTTATAATGAAATGCTTTATAGGCCTGGCCATTACGATACCATTCATTTGATTCCCCATGCAGTTCACCGGCTATAAAATTAAATTCAAATTTAGGCTGACCATCTTCCCAAAATCCAACATGCTTGCCAACTTTTTTTCCTTCATGATAGGTTCTATATTCCGCTAGCTGATTAGTCCGATACCATTTTTTAAAAACCCCCTCCTCTATCCCATTTAAATAACTTCCTACATATGCGGTGTCGCCATTTTCAAAATGATCATAAATATAACCACTGTATTTTTTATCATGATAGTAAAGGGTATCCTGATGAAGGGAAATAAAGGGATCCTTACTTTTTAAATATTGGTTGGGTAAAACAATTTCAGTTTGCAAAGTATCAGATGCAACTGGAACATCAAATGTATGTGTTGGATCAAAATTATTACAAGCTTGCATAAAAAAACAAGCCAAAATAAGATTGATATAAAATAGTCCTTTCATTTATTGTGAAACAGTGCCAGGCGTTCCGTAATAACCTGAACCATTAATATAGGGGTCCGTATTCGTAATATGATAATGATAAATGCCTGATGGATAATCAGCAGTAACCGAAGTATGTCCATGATAGGCATCTAATTTTGAATTATCTATCAAGGCGCCATTCTCTTCAGGACCATACACCGGAAACCCATCTAATAAAAATCCCAACAAGGATGATTTTGTCACTTTAACAGTTGTTAAGTAAAGTGGCTCCACATGATAATGATATTGACCAGTAGGTGCAGGGTGACCCCAGTAGCGATCAAAGGAAACAACCTCCCCTGTTAAAGGTTGATTGGGACCAGCATACTGATTAAAAAAAGGAACCCCATTCAATGAAACACCAATGGCGCCTAAGGGTGTAGCCATATGATTCGTGGCCACTTTAGGAGCAACGGGAATTTTAAAAACGTAAGATTTTTCCGCAATGAAATTTGGATTTTTTGAAAAATTATATCCGCCAAAAGTGGCCCCTGAAAAATTATCGTAAAGGGCGTTCGACGTTGCGTAATAGGAACTTTTATGATCAGGCGCCCCTGTTGATTTTATAGTAATGTACGTACCATCGGAAGTGATACTGGTTGCGCCATATATTTTTTTATAAACATCAGGTACGGTGCCACTCACTATTGGGGAAGTAGGTGTTGTCGTAGTTGTTGTTGAACTTTTTGAACAAGCAGCTGCTAAAAAGCCTAACATTAAAATATATGTTATTTTAGGAGTCATAGGGGAAGGTTTGTGAATTAGATATGAAAATAATAATAAAGTTTAAATCAAGTGTATAATATTAACAAATCAATATAAATGCTTTTATGATTTGTATATGAACAGTTGTTAATTGGATGATTCACATTGGGAAATCCTTCGAAGCGATAAAAAATAAGTTCGTTCTATCATTAAGCCAAGCAGCAAAAAAATTATTCCAATAAATTTTCAATGTTGGAATACAAATGCTGCCGAATGAATTTAAAACAAAGCACCCCGTATCGAAATAGAT
>RFZW01000146.1 GCA_009920495.1 Chitinophagia bacterium | reverse complement strand
AAAATACCCGCCAACCCCAGCGTCATTGCAGAAAAAGCGCCCGAGGTAACAGTAGCAGCTTCCGCATGGACCATTTCAGCAATCAACTCCCCCACTTTATCTTGCAATTCATCCATCATGCAAAAATGGTTCGCCGCCTCACGAATAGTTTTGACCACTTCAGGGTGCATCAAACTTCCACTCATATAAGTAAGCGTGCCAGCAGCATTGATAAAAGTGCGAACGCCTATTTCATTGAACAAATTACTGTCTTTAAAAACATTACTGCCAGCAAATGAATTGAGTGGCGCAGCGCCTAATGCCAAAGGGGCAATGGTTAAGCCTTTTAAAATATCTCTTCGTTTCATAGATTGAATTTAAGGAATATTATTTGCAAACTACTTCCAAATCGATTTCATCTCGGCTACTTCGAATGAGTGAACTTTAATATCGCCCTTTAGCTCAAGGCCTTGATCTGACTTTGGATTTTTAAGTGCTTCAACAATATGCAATTTGCCATGATCAATATATCCTTCTACTGAATTTTTATCCAAAAGAATTTCAATATTAAATCTAAAGCTGCCTGGTGTTTCACAAATATAGGGTGCACCATTAAATCGATTAAAATTGCCATCATAGTAAATAATAGGATTGCCTTTGTAAAATACTTCAGCACCTAGGCCTTTATCAATTTCAATATCCATTGTAATATGTAATACATCGGATTTGATATTTTTAAAAGCTGTATTTATAACATCAGGCGTAACATTGTTCCAATTATATTTTTTATCATGTAACTGTGTCACTTGATTAATGGGTTCGCAAAACAATCGAACACCTTCCCTAGTAGTTCTCAAACTAAGCTCATTGGGAAAAAGCATCATTTGATTAAAAGGCATACCGACTTGATCTATCCTACCCCAACCAATTTGAATACGCTTACCATCGGGGGTGTTGTTATAGGTTTGTGCTGCATACTGTGTGCCCCAGGTATAAAAATATTTACCAGCTTCGGGCTTAAAGTTGGCACCATCAAAACTACCAATCATGTATGAACCAGAAGCAGCATACATGACCCATTTTTTATTATTCGCATTGCCATCTACTGCAAGTTCAAAAAGTTCGGGGCATTCATAAAAGCCTTTTGTTTTACTTTTTAAATCCCATTTTTTTAAATCTTTTGAATTATAAATAGCCACACAATTTTCATTGTACAAAGCCATCACCCATGATTTAGTAGGTGCATACCAAAAAACTTTAGGGTCTCTATCAGGACCTAAAATAGGATTACCACTAAACTTTGTAAACGAGCGTCCGTTGTCATTACTATAAGCAACATTTTGTTGCATTTTATTCCCTGCAGTGGTATAAAAAGCAACCAAAGCATTATTACCCCAACCAGCTGTATTGTTTTTATCTACCACCGCCGATCCAGAAAACATAGTACCCAAAGTATCAGGATATAGCGCATTATTAAGTTCGTTCCAATGTAATAAGTCCTTGCTAACAGCGTGCCCCCAATGCATATTTTCCCAATCCGTTTCATAGGGGTTGTGCTGATAAAACAAATGATACTCGCCATTATGATACACCAATCCATTAGGATCATTCACCCAGCCACGACGCGTTGTAAAATGAAATTGTGGACGGTTTACTTCCTTATATAAACTATCCTGCCCCGCGAATGTATCTGATTGATAAATTTGATCAATACCACTTACCTGCTTGGATAAAAGTAGTTTTAAGGTTTTGCCTTTTAAATTAGATACATCTTTAAACACCCAATAGTCAGGGGTTTTATCGGCAATGCGAATCACTGCATAAGTTAAGGTATCAGTGCCTTCAACAAACTTAACCTTTTGACGCTTTATGGATTTACTTATAGGAAAGTTTAAATATTGTTTTTCAATTTTAAATTCCTTTATGATTTGCGCGAAGCTAGATTGGCTCAGGGCTATTAGTGTTAGAAAAAGTAGAATTTTTTTCATAAATTAATATGCTTGAATTAAAGATGATGCAGGAATATTTAAAACCTCATTTAATTTTCGAATCATACTAAGGCTTAGCTTTCTTTTACCGGAAAGTATTTCAGACTTCCTTGATCTATAGCCTAATACAATAGCTAAATCTTTCTCGGACATGTTTTTTTGCTCAAGTCTAAACTTAATTGCAGCAATAGGATTCGCCTTTGGTAATTTATGAACAGTTGATTCGTATTCTTTAATAAGAATAGATAAAATTTCCAGCTCATCCGATTCCTTAGAATTAGGTTTGATATTTTTTTGCATTAAATTATAAACACGCTCTAAAGCTTGTTCACACTCTTGGTTAGTTTTAATTGGCTTTAACATACTTAATTTTTAATGATTTATTAACTCTTTCTTTGACCTCAAACTATTGCTCTTGCTTAAAACGTTAATCTCTGAAGATTTCAAAGCATAAGGGCGGTTGAATGCTTCTTGAGATACTTTGAAGTAAGTAGATAGCGATCTAATGATTGATTTTGAAAACCCTTTTTTATAATTTAAAATTTCTGATATATAACTTTTACTAATACCCAAAAGTGTTACTAAATCCTTCGCTTTAATATTATGGCTATTCATAAAAGATGTAAGCAACTGAACTGGATCTAACTCATTAAAAGTATTATGTTCACTATCCCACTTTTCAATAAGTAGAGTAAGTAGCGCAATTTCATCATTCAAGTTTTTATTTTTGACTTGAGAAAAAACAAGGGTGATCATTCATTTTACATAGTTTGTCATACTCGGAATGACTCCCAATCCAACATATAAATAGATGCACTTGTTTTTCACCAAATGCATACTTCCCAATGAGTCGATACTTATTACCTCCAATATCAAAAACAGCCCTAGATGAACCATTACCTAGCAAATCAACTGAGGGGAAAGTTGATTTCATATCAGAACTAGTCTCCCATTCAGCAATTTTAAGTTTTGACATCCACTCTTCAAATGCATCCCTACTTTGAGCATTTTGAATAGAATATAGCTCAATAGTATCTTTCCTTATTAAATGTACTGTCATAGTAAAGGTATAATAAATAATTTAAATAGTTCGCTTTTTGTGAACTTATTTTGAAATCAAGCCTTTGCTCCCTATTGCTCCAAAAAGGCTTTTACATCATAAATGATTGAATTAAGGGAGTGGTCCTTGTCAATAAAGTTTAAAAAAGAGTTTAGGGCTTTGCCTAGGGGGCTGAGGGTGTTGGTGAGATGGTTTTTGCCAATGACGCTGCTGATGGTTTCTTTTTTGTTGCCGAACTGATAGGTGTTTGTGTTGTTGATGAGCAGTGTATCGTTTAATAAATGTTGCATAATTACATTACCTGCATTGTCTAAAGCTAGCGCTACTTCGATAAAATAAATTTGAAGTGTTTTTATCTTTCCTACAAATAATTGACGCAGTAAAGCATATACAAAACCAATGGGTGTGGTGGTGACCAATAATACAAATGCGATACCAAAAAGAAGAAAACTTTTAATAAACCCCGCACCAGCATCTTTTTTCATAAAATTATTTTTTAGCATTTTTTCTATCTAGTAAAATTAGAGAATCAATAAGGCATTTGGTTTGAACAATCTCCCTTAGAATCCTTTCTAGTAAAGCGTTTCAACTGTGTATATGAAAGTAAAATTAATACTTGAAAGCAACTATTTTAATTCTACATTCAGTATATAAAAATAAAAAATATGAAAAACAAAGCACTACTAGTAGGTATTAATAAATACCCCGATCCAAGAAATGAATTAAGAGGATGCATCAATGATATTTTGGACATGGAACATCTTATTGCAGAAACGAATAAGGTATATGCGAAACAAAATATTAAAAAACTTACCGATAGGCAAGCCACGAAAAAAGAAATTGTATCACAAATTAAATGGTTATTGGAAGGGGCACAAGCGGGAGACCAACTATTGTTTCATTATAGTGGTCATGGCGCACAAGCACCTACGCTTAACGTAAAATTAGAACCTGATGGATTGGATGAAATTATATGCCCTTATGATTTTGAT
>RFZW01000145.1 GCA_009920495.1 Chitinophagia bacterium | reverse complement strand
TTGTTTTAGAAAAACCAGTAACCATGGATAAATCTTGAATATCTGCTTGAATATGAGGGTTGTAGCTGGTATCTCCCGATCCTGAAGCAAACATAATACTAGGGACAAAAATTAATTGTCCTTTGTTATTAATAGGGAAGCGGGTGGGTCTTGCGGACCAATTTCTTGTATAAGCGTATGCGTCAGAACTTTTATTATTCATGCTACCAAAAGCATAAAATTTAATATCATCACCAAGGGGTAATTCTAAATTAAACATCGTACCATAGGATTTCATGGAGCCGTCTCCAAATCCTTGTCTCCAAGTGTTGGTGGGTAAACCATCTTTATCTGCAATGTCAGAAGATGCAGCTTGACGGAAAGTTTTTCCTTGATCCAATAAATCAAATGATACATTAATGAAGCCTCCTTTTTTTCCTAAATTAAATCCTCTGTTGGCAGATATTGATTTTGTAACACCATCAATAGGTGCTTGTGTTAAAAAATCTTTATTGTCTTTAAACTGGTATGTGTTGAATTTTTTATCATAATATCCTGCAAGTCCAGTAGAAATATTCCACTCGCCTGTATTTTTTCTTAATACTATATTCATTACCCCAGCGATTGCATCAGAACCATATTGTGCAGAAGCGCCATCTCTTAAAATTTCAATTCGATCTACAGATGACATGGGGAAGCCATTTAAATCCACCCCAGAACCGCCACGACCTCTTGTTCCAAACAAGCCAACCAAAGCTGTGCTGTGTCTACGTTTTCCATTAATCAATACCAAGGTTTGATCTGGTCCTAGCCCTCTTAGTGTTCCTATATCCACATGGTCAGCTCCATCAGCACCTGATTGTTTATTATAGTTAAATGAAGGCGCCACAAAATTTAATGTGGAAGTTAAATCCATTCTTGCTGTATTCAATCCTACTTCAGAAATTTTAATTAAATCCACGGGCACTGGCGATTCTGTTTTAACACGAATCATTGGAGTTTGCAGTAATGGAAAATGTTCCATTTTTGTTGCTGGTGGTTGCAGCTTTTGTGTTGCTGTTTTTTACAGTAACACCTTCTAATGCATTTCCTTTATTATCAGTCACCCATCCTTTAATACTTTGTTTTTGTGCTATTGCAGATAAGCAGAATAAAGTGAAAATAAAAGAGAATAAAATGCTTGTTTTTTTCATCATAGGGGTAGTATTTTAAATAAATTTAGTACTTTTTTATAGCCGATGAAAGTTATCCTATAATTAATTGAATTTATTTCACGCATTAGCACTAATTTTAAGCTTATGGAATTGGTCATAAAACATATAGGCAATCTTTTTAATACGATAAGTGCAGCACCTTGGGATACTATTCAAAAAATCCCCCAAAGTGGCGGAGATCGTGTTTATTTTAGAATCATCCAAGGGGAACAAAGTTGGATTGCTACCTACAGTTTAAACATCAGGGAAAGTGAAACCTTTGTTTACTTTGCAGATCATTTTTATGACAAGGGTTTACCTGTTCCTAAGGTATTGGCAATGAGCGCAGATAAAACAATATATCTGCAACAGGATTTAGGCAGGGTTTCCTTATTAGATGTGTTAGAAAAGGAAGGGAAAACTGATCATGTTTTTTCCTTATTTAAAAAGAGTTTGACAGCATTGGCAAAGTTGCAAGTGCAAGGTGGTGCTGATTTAAATTATGATAAATGTTTAACCTCCAAGGAATTTGGGAAGCATTCTATTTTAACTGACTTGTTATATTATAAGTATTACTTTTTAGATACTTTGCAATACCCCTATGATAAGCAAGCTTTAATTGATGAGTTTGAATTATTGAGTGATCAATTGTCTGCAGGCAATTATAAAAATTTCATGTTCAGGGATTTTCAAAGTCGTAATATTATTGTGAACAATGATGAAGTATTCTTTATCGACTTTCAAGGAGGTATGCAAGGAGGATTGCCTTATGATGTGGCTTCCTTATTATGGCAGGCTAAAGCGGAACTATCACAGGAATGGAAAGATAAATTATTGGATCATTATATTCATGAAGTACAAAGTTTACTGCCTGAAAAAATTGATGCAAGCATTTTCAAACAACAATACAATGGATTTGTTTTATTAAGATTATTGCAAGTGATGGGCGCGTATGGATTTAGAGGTTTGTTTGAAAGAAAAGCACATTTCTTAACAAGTATTCCTTTGGGTCTTTTAAACATAAAGAACTTTTTACAACATAATACCATTGCAAGTGATACGCCTGTTTTTGCATCCATATTACATTGGATGGTAGGTGATGAGGTTATCCAAAGATTCACGCCACCCAAGGCGACAGATGAAACGCCATTAGTGATTACGATCAACAGCTTTAGCTATAAAAAAGGAATTCCAGGAGATGATTCTGAGAATGGGGGCGGATTTGTTTTTGATATGCGTGGTATATTAAATCCAGGTAGGTTTGATGATTATAAAAAATTATCAGGCCTTGACAAATCGGTACAAGATTTTTTAGAACAAAGAACTAAGATGAACGTTTTTTTAAATAGCGTTTGGGATTTGATTGATATTACAACAGAAAATTATTTAGAAAGGGGATTTGCTTCCTTGCATATTAATTTTGGTTGCACAGGTGGACAACATCGCAGTGTATATGCTGCTGAACAAACTGCAAGGCATTTAAAAAATAAGTATAAAGTAAAAACTATTTTACTGCATACGAATCAACAAAACTGGGTTAAATAGTTTCCCCAATAAATTATTCGGTTATGCGAGCAATGATTTTAGCGGCAGGATTAGGTACCAGATTAAAACCCTTTACCAATCATCATCCCAAGGCGTTGGCCTTAGTGAATGGGAAAACTTTATTACAGCGAAATGTTGAATACTTGCAAGGGTATGATATTCACGAAGTGGTGGTAAATGTGCATCATTTTAGTGATCAAATTATTCGTGCTGTTCAAGAAAATAATGGCTGGGGATCTGAAATAACAATTTCAGATGAAACTAGTGAGGTATTAGAAACAGGCGGTGGCGTTTTATTTGCTGCTGATTATTTTAAAGACGATGCGTCCTGGTTAGTGATGAACGCAGACATATTAACCACCATGCCATTGGATAAAATGATGGCGGCAGATGCGGCATTAAAAAATAGCCATGATCATTATGTGGCAACTTTAGCGGTGACCAATAGAAATTCAAGTCGTAATTTATTATTTAATCAGAATGACTTGCTGACAGGTTGGAAAAATAATACAACGTTGGAGGAAAAGTGGGTGGCTGCACAAACCAATGGCATCAATGATTCAAGCAAAATTATTCCCAAAGCTTTTAGTGGCATTCAAATAATTCACGCCCCTTTCTATACGGCTTTACAATTGACAGGGAAGTTTTCACTGATCGATGCTTATTTACAAATTGCTGCTACTAACCCTATTGGTTATTATGACCATAGTGATTCCATTTTAATGGATGTAGGCAAGCCTGAAAATCTTGAAAAGGCGGCAACCATATTTCCATAGTACTAAGTTGCTACAAATTATACTCGGATATAAATTTTCTTTTTATCTAGCAAGTAGGCGATTGCGCCCATAAAGGCGATGATGCATAAAGCGTATAATAAGGAGCCAATGCGTAAATCAGTTGCGACATCCTTACATACATGTTGGTAAAACCAAGGCAATACATTGGTATAAACCGGTTCTCCTTTTTCATCTACATGGTCTACCCATCTTAATAAAGCCAATACGCGCGGTAAAAATCCACTTAGTACAAAAATGAATAAAGGGTTTTTTCCGAACACATCAAAAAATTGACTCCATTTTCCTTTGGCATTATTAAATTCTAATAAATAAATAAACATACTCAATGTAATTATCGCTAACCCGGAAGTATAAAAAACATAACTACTGGTCCATATTTTTTTATTTATTGGGAAACTAAAATCCCAAATGTACCCTACGAATACCAGTATAACCCCTGTCAGTATTAGCTTTGCGAGCATTTCAAAATTCTTCCCTTTTAGTTGAATGTATTCACCCACTAAAT
>RFZW01000144.1 GCA_009920495.1 Chitinophagia bacterium | reverse complement strand
AGGTTAATGGCTGAATTCGAAAATTTCAGACGTCGTACCGCAAAGGAGCGCATTGAATTAATTCAAACGGCAAGTAAGGAAGTGATTGTTTCCTTTTTGGACGTGTTGGATGATTGTGATCGTGCCGAAAAGCAATTGAATAGTTCCGATGATATCGCTTTACAAAAAGAAGGTATTCAATTGGTGTTTAATAAAGTAAGATCCACTTTGAATGCAAAAGGGGTAGTTGCGATGGTGAGTGTCAATGAAACTTTTGATGTAGATAAACACGAAGCAATTACAGAAGTACCTGTACCTAATGATAAGATGAAAGGAAAAATTGTTGATGAAATAGCTAAAGGTTATTTATTAAATGATAAAATTATTCGTTTTGCTAAAGTGGTGGTAGGCAAATAAAAAAAGCATTATGTCAAAAAGAGATTTTTACGAAATATTAGGAGTGAGTAAGTCTGCATCTACAGATGAAATAAAAAAAGCCTACCGAAAAGTGGCAATGCAATTTCATCCAGATCGCAATCCTGGAGACAAGCAAGCCGAAGAAAAATTCAAAGAAGCTGCAGAAGCCTATGAAATATTAAGCGATGCAGATAAAAAAGCAAAGTATGATCGATTTGGTCATCAAGCATTTGGTCCTGGCACCGGTGGCGGTGGTGGATATGGTGGTGGCGGAATGGATATGAATGATATTTTCAGTCAATTTGGTGACATATTTGGGGATGAAGGATTTGGTGGATTTTTTGGCGGCGGCGGATCAAGGTCAAGATCGTCAAGAGCTACAGGACAAAGAGGGAGCAATTTACGTATTAAATTAAAGTTGAGTTTTGAAGAAATAGCGAATGGGGTTAATAAGCAAGTAAAAGTAAAAAAACATGTTACTTGTACCACCTGTGGTGGTAATGGTGCTAAGGATAAAAACAGTGTACAAACTTGTGGCACTTGTAATGGTTCTGGTCAAGTGAAACGTGTGACCAATACTTTTTTAGGTCAAATGCAAACGGTGAATACTTGTCCATCCTGTAATGGTCAAGGAAATACAGTAACAGCAAAATGTGCAGGATGTAAAGGCGAAGGTCGTATGTATGGGGAAGAAACTATTTCCATTGATATACCCGCTGGCGTACAAGATGGCATGCAATTAAGTATGTCAGGCAAAGGGAATGCAGGTGAGCGTGGGGGAAGTCCGGGTGATTTAATCATCATGATTGAAGAAGAACCACATGAGTCCTTACATAGAGATGGTTTAAATGTAGCTTTCGATTTATACATCACCATTCCTGATGCTGTTTTTGGTACCAGTGTTGAAGTACCTACCATTGATGGTCGTGCTAAAATAAAAATACCACCAGGAACACAAAGTGGTAAAATATTCAGATTAAAAGGGAAAGGATTTCCAGAAGTGCAAGGGTATGCAAAAGGAGATCAATTGATTAATGTAAATATTTGGACACCGCAGCAAGTAAGTGATGAGGAAAAAGAAGCATTGGAAAAGATGCAATTAAGCGAAAACTTCAAACCCAAGCCTGTAAAGGGGGATAAGAGTTTTTATGACAGAGTAAAAGAAGCTTTTAGATAAATTAAAAAAAAGGGATTACATAATCCCTTTTTTTATGGGGACTTGTTAGGCCTCCTTAAGTTGATAAATATCTTTAGAGTTACGACCAAGGCCATCATAATCTAATCCATATCCCACTACAAATTTGTTAGGGATTTCAAAACAGTCATAGTCTACCTTGATAGGATAGGCAAGCGCCTCTTTTTTATTTAAAAGCACTGCTATTTTTAAAGAAGCTAGTTGTTGTGATTGTAGTTGCGGTAAAAAATGGTGGAGTGTTTTTCCAGTATCAATAATGTCTTCCAAAATAATTACGTGTCGATCATTTAAATTGGTATCCAAGCCAATGGCTGTAATTACATTGCCTGTGGAGCTTACCCCTTTATAGGAAGCTAGCTTTACAAAACATACTTCTGCTTCAAAATCAATATACTTAAATAAGTCTGCGGTAAACAAAAATGACCCATTTAAAATGGATAAGAACAAAGGTTTTTTATCACCGTAATCCTTTTTTAATTGTTGGGCGAGTAGTTGAATTTTTTCCTGAATCTCCTGGTCAGTAATATAGGGTGTAAATTCTTTATCGTGTATTTTGATAGTAGACATATGAGATGATCTTTTTAAATTTAATAACTTTTTAAGTTGCTTATTTATTAAGTGAAAGTTTTGTTTTTTGCTCTTTTGGTTTTACTAATATAATCTGCGTGCCTGCTGCAGGAGTATCACTAATTCCAGGGTTGTATTCCTTTATTTTTTTTAACTGAATGCCTTCTTTTTGACTAATCTCGTAAAGGCTTTCACCAGTGACTACTAAATGAAAACTTTTATCGCCTTCCGCTTTTTTGTTTCCTAAAAATAATAGCTGGTCCGTTGCTAATAAATCGGTTTCCTTTAAATCATTAAATATAAATAACTTATAAAGGGGAATAGCATGCTCAGTTGCAATTTGTAAAAGCGAAGTACCTGCTTTGGCCCATATGACAGCGATTTGGTTAATTTTAAATAGTTTGTCAGGGTAAACACTGGTTGGCTTTTTAGCAATTGTATCTTTTACAGGCGTGATTGGTTTTGTTGCTATGCTTGTATCCTTGCCAATGCTATTCATTTTTATTTCGGTAATTGTTGCACTGTTTTTACTTGGCTCAATGCCTTTAATTTTATTAATAGGTAAACTTGCTTGATTTATATAATTGCTTGCACTATCCTTTACTACTTTTACTTCAATGGTGCTATCCTTTTTCACTGCGATAGCGGTATCCTTTTTTACAGGCAAGCTTATCCCTGTTTCTTTAGGTGTTTCCGATAATAAACTTGCACTAGTTTCTTTTTTATCTAAGCTTGTATTTTTTGCTTCAATCGTTTTTGGAGCAATGGTTGGTTTTTCTATAACAGCCATCGTTTCTGATGACGCAGTATCATTTTCATCATTTAACTCTGGAAAATTGAATTGCGACAATTCGTAATCATCAATCACTTTCATCAATTTATTCGCATAGTCACTTGCAGTGGCATATCCTGCCTTTTTTAAACCAATCGCCCAAGCAGAATCATCTACGGGATCTAATTGGAAGAGTGACGCGTAATTGGGTCTTGTTTTGATAAAATTAGAGTGATCAATAAAAGAGGCGTTGGCATTTGGATATACCCTAAAGCACTCTTTTTTGGTATCGTCATCCTGATAAGTGGTTTCCCCTTTCCATTCAGTTTTACATTTGATGCCAAAGTGATTATTGAAATTCAATGCTAAATTACTTTCGCCGCTATTGGACTCAACTATTCCTTGAGCTAGTGTAATGGAAGCGGGAATACCGGTGCGTTTCATTTCCTTAATGGCAATATCCTTATATTGATCAATATAAATAAGTGTGGCTGTTTTTTGTGCAGCTAACGTAATGCAAAAAAAAGGAAGGAGTAATAATATAGTAAACTTAAATTTCATGCTTATTTTTTTCTGATTAAACTTAATCCATCTCTGACAGTTAATAATACTGTGTCTGAAAGTTGGTCCGACATAATCATTTCATTAAATGCGTGTATGGCCTTTGCGTTTTTACCTTTCAATGTTTCGTTGAATACTTCCCCATGAAACAATACATTGTCCGCAATAATTAAACCATTTGTTTTTACGTGCGGGAAAATCATTTGGTAATACTTGGCGTAATTCACTTTATCCGCATCAATAAATACAATATCCCAAGGCGCAGTTAATTGTTGTAGAATTTCGCCAGCATCACCCACATGAATTTTTATTTTATCTTTATGTGGACTATGATTGATATTATTTTGTGCATTGATTCCATCGGGTTCTCTTAATTCAAGGGTGTGTAATTGGCCGTCATGCACTAAGCCTTCCGCCAAGCACATGGCGCTAAAGCCCGAAAAGGTACCTAATTCCAAAATATACTTGGGTTGCAATAATTTGCTGATCAAGCTTAAAAATCCCCCTTGGGTCCAGCTGCTTTGCATATC
>RFZW01000143.1 GCA_009920495.1 Chitinophagia bacterium | reverse complement strand
ATACTTGTCCTCGATGTGGAAGTTAAAATAGGCTTGCCTATTATTGAGTTCGGTTTGTTTAACAACTTTTGCCATAAAAAATAATCCCGGTCTCGAATACTCTGGACCGGGAACAAAAGTAATATAAGTATTCTGTTTTTGAATTAGAAACTTAGATTGAAGGCCTTTTAATTTCTAAAAAGGAAGGCGACTTCAGAAAGCTTGTTTTTTAACTCCTTACGATCAATAATGAAGTCTAAAAATCCATGTTCTAATAAAAATTCACTTCTTTGGAATCCAGGAGGTAAATCTTTTTTTATAGTTTCCTTAATAACCCTTGGGCCTGCAAAACCAATTAAAGCACCTGGTTCCGCAATATTGATATCGCCCAACATGCCAAAGCTTGCTGAAATACCGCCAAAGGTAGGGTCGGTTAATAAAGATATGAATGGTAATTTAGCATCACTTAATTGGGATAATTTACCACTTGTTTTTGCTAATTGCATTAAGCTAAAAGCACTTTCCATCATACGTGCGCCACCACTTTTACTAATCACTAAAAAAGGATGGTTGTTTTGAATACAATAATCAACTGCACGACTAAATTTTTCACCCATTACACTGCCTAAGGAACCGCCGATAAATTCAAAGTCCATACAAGCAACCACCATGGATTCATCATTTACTTTTCCAACAGCAACACGCATGGAATCCTTTAAATCTGTTTTTGCATGAATTTCATCCAATCGTTTTTGATAATTTTTCAAATCAGTAAAATTCAACGCATCTTTACTTTTAATATTATCAAACAATTCAGTGAATTCGGCATCATTAAATAAAATGTCAAAATATGCATCACTGCCAATGCGATGGTGAAAATTACACTTACTACATATATACAAATTTTCCTTTAGTTCGGAACTAGTGCATATGTGATTGCAGGAGGGACATTTTGTCCATAATCCTTCAGGTGTTTCTTTTTTATCGGCTGTGGAAGTAGTAATCCCTTTTCTTATTCTTTTAAACCACCTGGATTTACTAGCATCATTGCCAATCGTTTCCTCGCCTGTTAGGTTTACTTCAATATCTTCTTCTCGGTTTTTCATTAGCATCGATTTAAAATAATATACACGGGCTATAATAACAGCTGTGCTTATGCAATCGGGTTCGTTATTATGAAGTTATTAAAAAATAAACAGCCACCTAATTTTGGGTAAGTATGGCTGTGTTAAAATTTTGTTTAAGCATTACGGTTTATGCAGTTTAAGTCGTTAAATGCAATTTCTAGTCGTGAAATAAAGGATTCTTCCCCTTTTCTTAACCAAACTCTAGGATCGTAAAACTTTTTATTGGGTTTATCTGACCCATCAGGATTTCCTAATTGGGTTTGTAGGTAGGCTTCATTCTTAATATAATATTTCAAAATACCTTCCCAGAAAGCCCATTGTAAATCGGTATCTAAATTCATCTTAATTGCTCCATATCCAATGGCTTCTCTAATTTGATTTTGAGGAGAACCAGAACCGCCATGGAAAACAAAGTAAACAGGTTTTGCTTCTGTCTTTAAATGGTTTTGAATATATACCTGACTATTATTTAAAATATCGGGTCTTAATTCAACATTGCCTGGACTATAAACACCGTGTACATTTCCAAAAGCTGCTGCAACTGTAAACATATTGCTGATTTTACTTAATTCAGTATATGCATATGCTACGTGTTCAGGTTGTGTATATAATTTGTCATTTTCAACACCACTATTATCAACCCCATCTTCTTCACCACCAGTTACCCCTAATTCAATTTCAATACTCATGCCCAATGGCGCCATTCTTTTAAAGAAGTTGGCAGAGGTTTGAATATTTTCTTCCAAAGATTCTTCAGATAAATCTAACATGTGTGAACTAAACAAAGGTTGTCCTTTTTCTTTATTGTATTGTTCTCCGGCGTCAATTAATGCACTGATCCAAGGAAGCCATTTTTTTGATGCGTGATCGGTATGTAATACGACAGGAACATTATAAAATTTAGCAACTTGGTGCACATGTAAAGCGCCTGCAATAGCACCTTGAATATTGGCTTGCAAATTATCGTTTGGCATGCCTTTCCCAGCGATGAATTGCGCACCTCCGTTTGAAAATTGTATAATGATAGGAGAATTCACCTTTGCGGCTGTTTCGATAGCGGCATTAATGGTATCTGTGCCTATTGTGTTTACTGCTGGGATTGCAAAATTATTGGCTTTGGCATCGTTGTATAATGCTTCTAATTCTTTGCCAAATAAAACGCCTGAAGGGTACTTACTCATAGTTTACATATTGAGTGGCAAATATACAAATTCTTGTCCAAACAAGGGTTAGTCTAATAGGGGAATGCGGTTATAAAAAGCCCTTGCTTTTCATCCATTCGTCATTATATACTTTGCCCACATATCTGCTGCCATGATCATGAAAAATACAAACAACTACATCGGTTGGTTTAAGCTTATCTTTTAATTGTAGTAAACCTTGTAAGCAACTTCCCGCACTATAGCCACAAAAAAGACCTTCTTCTTTGGCCAATCGTCGTGTCATCAAAGCACCGTCCTTATCCGTTACTTGTTCAAAATGATTAATGACGGACATGTCATAATTTTCAGGTATAAAATCTTCTCCAAATCCTTCTGCAATATAAGGGGCTACTTTACTATGATCAATTTCGCCAGTATTAAAATAATGTGTTAGTAGTGATCCTACAGGATCAATCGCCCAAACTTGAATGCGCTGATTTTTTTCTTTTAAAAATTTTGCAATGCCTGTAATGGTTCCGCCTGTTCCAGCAGTACAAACTAAATGGGTGATTTTTCCTTCCGTTTGTTCCCAAATTTCCGGACCCGTACTTTCATAGTGTGCTAGGCGATTCGCTAAATTATCATATTGATTTACAAAAAATGAATTGGGTATTTCTTCGGCAAATTTTCGCGCTACAGAATAATAACTTTTGGGATCAGTAGGTGCCACATTGGTCGGGCATACAAATACTTCAGCGCCCATCGCTCTTAAAATATCTATTTTTTCTTTGCTCTGCTTTTCAGTAGTAGTGAATATGCATTTGTAACCTTTGACAATTGCTGCTAATGCTAATCCCATTCCGGTATTACCACTGGTACATTCTATAATGGTTCCCCCTGGTTTTAATCTACCATCGGCCTCTGCCACTTCAACCATTTTTAAAGCCATCCTATCTTTTATAGAGTTCCCTGGATTAAAATAATCCACTTTGGCAAGTATGGTCGCGGGAATGGATTCGGTTATTTTATTTAAACGAATTAAAGGAGTGTTGCCAATGGTCTCTAATATATTATTTAACCACATAGGATTATTGATCAATGTTGATTTGGTAAAATTAGCGTAAAAATGAGAGAAACTAAGAGATGTTAGTAATTACTAGAGATTCGCAAAATTCGATGTGATAATATCGCAGAATTTTGTAGCGATCAATTTTTCCCCAAGTACAATCATGTTGGAGAATGCTTTAGCATTACTAATGCCATGTCCAATGATGACAGGCTTATTGACACCCAATACAGGAGTGCCTCCATAATTCTCAAAATGGAAACGTCCAAAGAAGGAATCATTTTCCAAATTTTGCTGCTTTGCAGCATCATACATGGCTTCGGCTGTTTTTAAAATTATATTACCCGTAAATCCATCACATACGATGACATCGGCTTTATCATTGAAAACATCTCTGCCTTCCACATTACCAATAAAACGAATGGCTTTATTTTCTTTTAACAAAGGGTAGGTGGCTTGTGCAAGTAAATTTCCTTTGCCTTCCTCTTCACCCATGTTTAATAATGCAACAGAAGGATCAGTAATATTTAAAATATGCTTCGCATATAAATTGCCTAAAATACCAAATTGATTTAATTGCTCTGGTTTGCAATCTGCATTCAAACCTACATCCACTAATATGCCTGTTTGTCCATTTAACTTTGGAAGTAAGGTGGCAATGGTGGGTCTTAAAACACCACTGATCGGCTTAATAGTAAACATTGCACCAACCAACATGGCTCCGGTATTACCCGCA
>RFZW01000142.1 GCA_009920495.1 Chitinophagia bacterium | reverse complement strand
TTGTCCTGGGAATACAAATGCATTTTTTGACATGTGGTTCGTTTTTACAAAAATATATGAATTCAGTTATATGTGAAAGAATAGTTGCGCGTAAGTATTAGATACAAAAATGGCGGAGCTGTTGCTCCGCCATTCACTTACGATTTAAACTACTAACCCAAACTTACCTAATCATTCATTTCAATATACTTTAGAAATTCTAACTTTGTTTTTTCATCTTGAAACTTTCCTCCAAAAAATGAAGTGATGGTATTTGAACTGTCATCCTTTACACCACGACTTGATACACACAAATGCTTTGCATCCATCATCACTGCAACATCTTGTGTTTGCAATACTGTTTGTAATGCTTTACCAATTTGCATGGTTAAACGCTCTTGTACTTGTGGACGTTTTGAAAAGTATTCTACCAATCTATTCAACTTACTTAATCCTATTACTTTACCACTGCTGATGTAAGCTACATGCGCTTTACCAAAGAAGGGAACAAAGTGATGCTCACAGTTCGTATAAAAATTAATATTTTTTTCAACCAACATTTCATTGTATTGAAATTTATTTTCAAACAAGGTCATGCTTGGCATGTTTGCAGGATTTAATCCTTGGAATAATTCCTTAACATACATTTTAGCAACACGAAGTGGCGTACCTCTTAAGCTATCATCACGCAAGTCCATTCCTAAAATTTCCATGATGGCTTTAAAATGAGGCTCTATGGCTGCTATTTTTTGTTCATCTGTTTTATCAAAAGCATCCGTACGTAATGGCGTATCCACTGAACTTGCTTTATGCTCATCTCCCATTTCTTCAATGATTAAATGGCTAAGTTCAATTTTTTCTTCCTTAAGCGGGGTAGTCAACAAAGTTTCTTTCTGTTTCATACAGACGTATTTTTAAATCAAGTGTTTCAGATATTTTTGGTCTTAGTAAATTATAAATCACAATAGCTATATTTTCAGCACTGGGATTTAAATTTTTAAACGCATCCGTATCTAAGTTTAAATTTTTATGATCGAACCTTGAAATCACTTCTTCTGCAACTAGTATACTCAAGTCCTTGGTATTGATTACAAATCCTGTAATTGGATCTGGCACCCCATTTACTTGCACCACTAGTTCATAGTTGTGACCATGATAATTTGGATTACTGCATGCACCAAAAACACGTTTGTTTTCAGCATCGCTCCAGTCCGCACAAAATAATCGGTGCGCGGCATTAAAATGCTCTTTCCTAAATACCGCTACTTTTTGTTCCATGGTTCCAAATTAAGACGTCAAAGTTACAATAATAATAACGCTATTGAATTCATTTTGTTTAGCCAAACAGCCAAAATAATTAAACAATTTTGGCGTATTACCCAATTTCGACAATAAATCCCTGTTTTGGGGACAGGTTGGCTATAAAATTATTCCCCAAAGTACTCCACATAGATACGTGGGGTTTCATATAATTTGACGCAATGCAATTGAACCACTGATGGAATATGGGGTGCTAACTGTTTCCAAATGGCCACCGCTAAATTTTCAGTGCTACACATTTGGCCTTGCATGAAAGGAACATCTATATTTAAATTCTTATGATCTAGTTCATCAATAACGTATTGTCTGATGATAATACTTAACTTTTTTACATCAAACAAAAAGCCGGTTTCAGCGTCTGGAACCCCTTTAATAGTTACAAAGAGTTCATAATTATGCCCATGCCAATTTTCATTAGCGCATACGCCAAACACTTCCTCATTCTTTTCCTTACTCCAATTGGGGTTAGCTAATTTGTGTGCTGCATTAAAATGTTCCACTCGGGTTAAATAAACCATCTGCGCTATAATTTTTGCAAAGATATAAATTTGATTGTCAAGATAGTCATTTTTCACAGGCCTTTCCCGACCTTTGTTATATGAGAGTAATCATTACCGCAGCCACCAATGGCGAATGGATGCCCAGTTTCCAAAAAATTAACCCCGCTTATGCAGGTACAAATAAGCGATTTTCGGTAGGTTTTCATGAATCGGGCATTGGTTTATTGGCGAGTAGCGTTTCCCTAATGAAGATGTTTGTACAAGAAACCCCTAGCTTAATTATTCAAGTAGGCATAGCCGGTTGCTTTGATAAAAAAGTACCCTTAGGCAAGGTTTTTGCGGTGAAAGATGATTTTGCAGGAGATATTGGCGTGATGGAAAATAAGGTTTGGAAAGATTTATTTGACATGAAATTTGACAAACCCAATGATGCGCCTTATGAAAAAAAATCATTGCCAAACCCTTGGTTAAGTCAATACAATTTATTGAAGCTGCCTACTAAAAAAGGCGTAACCGTAAATACCATTAGCACCGATAAAAATAAAATTGATTTATACAGGGGTCGTTACAAAGCAACCCTAGAATCCATGGAGGGTGCGGCTTTACATTATATGGGTCGTGATTTAAATATTCCTTTTATACAAATTCGTGCGGTATCTAATTATGTGGGCGAAAGAAATAAAGCAAAATGGGAAATGCAGGAAGCGATTTATAATTTGAATGAAACCTTATTGCAATATTTAGATGCCCTTAATAAAATTGCCTAACCATGCCTGAGTTTGAAATAGGTTTTTCACCCTGCCCTAATGATACTTTTATTTTTGATGCATTAGTGAATCATAAAATAGATACCAAGGGGTATTCCTTTAAAGTCCATTTACAAGATGTGCAAACTTTGAATGAATGGGCGATTGCAGGGAAGCTTCCTTTTTCAAAAATTAGTTATGGCGTTTGGCCATTGGTAAAAAATAATTATGCTTTATTAAATAGTGGCGGTGCTTTGGGTAAAGGCGTTGGACCCTTATTGGTTTACAAGGAAGATAATACCCGCCCTGAAGGAAAGCCTGACGCCTCCACCATGCGCGTAGCCATACCAGGCGTGAATACCACTGCGCATTTACTTTTTAGTTTGGCATTCCCCAATGTTACTAACAAGGAATTTTTAGTGTTTAATGAAATAGAAAATGCTGTGTTAAATGGTAAAGTTGACGCCGGTGTTATTATTCATGAAAACCGTTTCACTTATGCCGATAAAGGGTTAAGTAAATGGATGGACCTAGGCACTTATTTTGAAGTAACATTTAACGCACCAATACCTTTAGGTGGCATTATTGCGCGCAATGATATAAATGCAAATGAAATTGCAATCGTAGATGATTTGATCAAGCAAAGTGTTGAATATGCTTTTGCCAATAGTTACGATATATTACCCGATTATGTAAAGTGCCATTCGCAAGAAATGTCCGAACAAGTAATGCGCCAACATATTGATTTATATGTAAACGATTTTACTATTGATATGGGCGATACAGGAAGAAACGCAATAGCGCAATTAGAACAATCTTTTTCGACCTTAAATAAATAAAACTTACTACTCTTTCAAAGCCTTGGCATACGCAGCTAGCACTCGCTCACGCGCTTCCTCATGCACCACAATGGGTTTGGGATAGTCAAAACTATCTAGTTCGGGAACCCAATGCCTGATATATTTTAAGTCCTTATCAAATTTTTCCGTTTGTAAGCGCGGATTGAAAACCCTGAAGTAAGGTGCTGCATCACAACCACTACCACTCGCCCACTGCCATCCCCCATTATTCGCTGCTAAATCAAAGTCCAATAATTTTTGGGCAAAATAAGCTTCGCCCCAACGCCAATCAATTAATAAATGCTTGGTTAAAAAACTAGCCACAATCATGCGCACTCTATTATGCATAAATCCGGTGGTATTTAATTCACGCATACCTGCATCCACGATTGGATAACCTGTGCGTCCTTCACACCAGGCTTCAAATTCTTTTTCATTATTACGCCATTCAATAAAATCATACTTTGGTTTGAATGATTTTCCCTCTGCTATTTGCGGGAACTGCCATAAAATCATATGATAAAAATCGCGCCAAATAAGTTCATTGAAAAAAGTTGTATTTAAGCTTTGCGTTTCCAAAGCCAATGTCCTCGCCGATATGGTGCCAAAACGCAAATGCACACTCAAGTGCGTAGTTGCATTTAATGCAGGGAAATTTCTTTGTTCCGTATAATTTTTCACCACCGA
>RFZW01000141.1 GCA_009920495.1 Chitinophagia bacterium | reverse complement strand
AATGAAATGGATGATGGGATGGATGCATGATACATTGGATTATTTTAAATTAGATCCTATCATGCGTTCTGGCGCTCAGGATAAATTTTCATTTTCCATGATGTATTATTATGACGAACATTTTATGTTGCCATTGAGTCATGATGAAGTAGTGCATGGCAAAAGTCCGATGATTTATAAAATGCCAGGTGATGAATGGCAAAAATTTGCAAATTTAAGATTGCTTTATGCCTATATGTTTTTGCATCCAGGTGCAAAATTATTATTCATGGGAAATGAATTTGCTGCAACAAGCGAATGGAATTTTACAACTGAATTACAGTGGGAGTTGTTACAATTTCCAGCCCACCAAGGAATGAAAAATTGTGTGCAACAATTAAATCATTTATATAAAAGTCATCCTGCTTTATATGAGTTGCAATTTGACCCTGCTGGCTTTGAATGGGTGGAAACCAATAAGCGATCGGAAGGCGTGTTGGCATTTATGCGAAAAGGAAAAGATGCCGCGGAATCGGTTTTGGTTGTTTTAAATATGACACCAGTTTCTAGAACAGATTTTCCAATTCATGTTCCCGGAAAAAAAGTTTGGCATCAAATATTTAACAGTGATGCGCCTGAATTTTGGGGCGTCGGCGATTTATCAAACGATACAATAACAGCAATATCAAATGCCGAAAATGAACAATGGGGTGTACTTACTGTTCAATTACCTGCGTTAGCGGCAATTGTATTTAAATAAATCCTTTTGTAATGGCATTGATTTCAATACATTATCGGGTATAAGCACATATTTTATTGAGTTTTCCACAAAATATATTTTTATGATAAAGTTCATAATTAGGTAACATTAACCAATGAACTATCAAACAACAAAGCAATGTTATATGAAGCCGTTTCGGAATTCATACAATTGCATGCCTTTGATCATTTGTTAGACAATGAATTAGCGCAGTTAAAATCATTAATAAATCATTGGTCACATGCAATTGATATTAATGAAACGAAAGAACTTACTGAAAAGTTAGTTCCGCTTTTAAGTAAGGCAAACTTTTTTGTAGAATCAATTTCGCCTGCTGCCATCCAATTATGGTTTTATGCATTGTCCTACAATGAAATTCCTATTGGGAACATGATGCAAGGTTTTAGTAATTCAAATGAATTAGTGTAATCGCTATTCCTTTGAATTTGTATAAAAGGTGTTTAAATAATAACGCCCCTCGATTGCGATCGGGGGGCGTTATTATTTATAGGGAACTGTATATTTTTTTTTAAAACCATTGTGGTATACTTCCACTTTGTATTCACCTTCGGTAAATTTATTGGATTGTTTAAAGTCGTAGCTCACAGGCAAAGCAACATTTTGTTCGTAAACCACAGATAGTTTATTTGCATAAATACGTGCACCATCTTCTCTGGTATTAAAATTGCCACCATCCCCAATTGCTTTTCCGTCAGGACCCGTGATACAA
The DNA here is from genome assembly GCA_009920495.1 of Chitinophagia bacterium. Classification (GTDB taxonomy): domain Bacteria; phylum Bacteroidota; class Bacteroidia; order Chitinophagales; family Chitinophagaceae; genus Sediminibacterium. The sequence goes on along the minus strand of RFZW01000141.1, from coordinate 2,670 downwards.
ACGTAAAGTTCCTGATTTCCAGAAGGGGTAATTCTATTTTTATCAATCATGAATGCCAAACGAATTAAGTTAGCTCTTTTGGCGGTAGCGGTGGCTCTTTCACTGCCATTGCTTTTAACACGGATGGCTTGGATGGTAAAAGTAGAAGCATGTAAGGTTGAGCCAATATCCTGAAGACGTTCTTTTTCCTTTTTGGTGGTATTTAGGTTGGAAGACAAGGTTGAATTTTGGGTAGTTAATTCCTGGTTTTGTGCATTCAATTGCTTGTTTTCTTCTTGTGCTTTGCCTAAATCAGCCAGTAAATTATTCACCTTGCCATTTAATTCAGAAATCATTGATTTTGCCTCTCCCAATTCTTTGTCAGTGGCTTCTTTTTTTCTTAAAATATTACTAATATTCATTTTAAGCTTTTGGATCGCAACTGATTTTTCCTGTAATTCACCTTGTAAACCAGTGTTCTCCTGATTCAAAGAGTCCACTTTAGCAGAAGCTGCGATAAAGTCCGCTTGAATACTATTTTTTGTACTGTCTAAAACGGCTACCTCTGCGGTATAATTGGTAATAATTTCCGTTTTTGTGTTATTGGTATTAACAAAATAAATCCAAGAGCCAATTAAGGCGATGACTAATACCACAATTGAAATTTTACTTCCGTTATTGCTTGTTTCGTTACTCATAAAATGATCATTTAATTGAATACAAAGGTAGAAAATTAATAAACAAATTGTGGAATGTAATTTGGGAAACTTGTTACTAGGTCGTTAAATTAATTTTATATTTGCTGATGCCCACTTCAAAAATAATCGCCAATTGGAAAAATAAGGTCTTTGATGCCGTTTATTGGCTCGAAGGGGAGGAGCCCTATTATATTGACCAAGTGGTCAATTATGCGGAACACCAGTTGCTTTCTGAGGCGGATCAATCCTTTAATTTGACTGTATTTTATGGTAAAGATGCCGATTGGGCAAAGGTTATTAATGCTTGTAAAAGATATCCAGTGAATGTGGAAAAGCAAGTGGTAATTTTAAAGGAAGCGCAGCATATGGGGCAAATCGAAAAGTTAGAATCTTATATCGAGAAGCCTTTGTCGTCAACAATTTTAGTTATTGCTTACAAAGAAAAAAATGTGGATGGTCGTAAAAGTTTTGGAAAGTTACTTAAAACAAAGTCCATTTTTATTTCGACAAAAAAAATGTATGACAATAAATTACCAGAATGGGTGAGTAGTTTTGTATCAGATAAAGGGTTTCAAATTTCAACAAAGGCAGTTCAGATGATTGTGGATCATATTGGTAATGATATTAGTCGTATCCAAAATGAAATTGACAAGTTGGTGGTGAATTTGGGGGATCGAAAAAAAATTACCGAAGATGATATTGAAAAATACATAGGTATTAGTAAGGAATACAATGCTTTTGAATTTCAGGATGCCATTGCGCAACGAAATTTTTCAAAAGCAATTCGCATGATTCAATATTTTGAATCCAATAACAAAGCAGCGCCCATACAATTAATATTACCCACTTTATATTCTTTTTTTAGTAAGTTGTATGCAGTGTATGGGTTGGGAAGCAGGGATGAGAAAACAATAATGAGTGAAGTGGGGGCAAACTTTTTTTCAGTTAAAAATCTTTTAATTGCAGCGCGTAATTATCCCGTGGGTAAAGTGCAGCACATACTCATTTTGATTCAAGAATATAATTTAAGAGTCTTAGGCATCAATGATGCAGATAATACGGATGCGGACTTGCTCAAAGAGTTGGTGGTAAAAATTATGGACCCAGCCCTTATGGATATTGCTGTAAAATAGTGATGGAAGTTTGCTTATCTAAAGCGAGTTGATTTTTTAGGGCATCCAATCCGCTAAATTTTTCTTCCCCTCTGATAAATTCAAAAACGGATACTGTGATGGTATTTTCATAAATATCTGCATCAAAGTTGAAAATATGTACTTCAATAACTTTCTTTTGTCCATCAACAGTTGGGCGAATACCAATATTCATCATGCCGTCGTATACTTTTTCACCGAAACAATTTCCGTGCACTCTAACTGCGTAAACGCCATTCGCAGGGATTAATTTTTCTTCATTTAAAATACGCAAATTTGCTGTGGGATAACCAATGGTGCGGCCAATTTGATTTCCTCTTACGATGAATCCGTCAAAAAAGTAAGGGTAGCCTAATAATTGGTTAGCTTTAGTGATATTTTTTTCAAGTAAATAATTCCTTATTAGCGTTGAACTAATTATTTCATCATTCACCAATTGCTCATTAATTTCTTCCACATTAAAATGATGTGTTTGACCAAGGGCTACTAATAAATCAAAATTACCCGTTCTGCCTTTGCCAAAATGATGGTCATACCCAACAATAATGGTATGGGGATGAAAATGGGCTATTAAAAAATCCTGGACATATTCCGTAGCTGTCAAATTTGAAAAAAGGTAATCGAAATTGATCACCACTAAGTGGTCGATATTGGCCTTCTCAAGAAGTTGAATGCGTTCGTCTAAACAAGTGAGTTGCTTAATTTCACCCGGTATAGAGGAGATAATTTTACGCGGATGTGGATGAAATGTAATAATGATGCTTTCCCCAGCGACTTGATGGGCAATTTCCTTGATTCTTTTAATAATTTGAAGGTGTCCAGTATGAACACCATCGAATGCC
>RFZW01000015.1 GCA_009920495.1 Chitinophagia bacterium | reverse complement strand
TTTTACTAAAAATTGCACCTGATTTAGCAACCAGTGCATTGGATGATATTATTTCATTGGTACAGGAAGTGAAAATTGATGGATTAGTTTCAAGTAATACGACCATTGATCGCACCATTTTAAATGCAAACAATTTTAATACTGCAGAAACATTTGGCGCAGGCGGGCTCAGCGGAAAGCCTTTACTAGCAAAGTCAACGGACGTGCTTACTTACTTGCATAAAGGTTTGCATGGTCGAATTCCAATCATTGCCAGCGGCGGTATTTTCACAGGGGCAGATGCGAAACAAAAAATAGATGCGGGCGCCTCATTGGTCCAAATTTGGACTGGCTTTATTTACGAAGGCCCTAATATTGTAAAAAATATTTGTGGTCATTTAAGTGCTAATAAATAATTTACATGTTAACGATTCAAGAATTTTGTTTTAATGCTTTTCAAGAGAATACGTATATCATATATAACGAGCATAAAGAAGCCATAATAATTGACCCGGGTTGTTACACACGCATGGAGCAAAAAATATTAATTGACTTTATTAATGCCCAGCAATTAACACCCACATTATTATTAAATACACATTGTCACTTAGACCATGTATTCGGAAATAATTTTATAAGCACTACCTACCAATTGGCAGCGCATTTTCATCCCAATGAACAAATTGTTTTAGATCGCTTGCCTGAAGCAGCGGCTAAATGGGGAGTCGCTACTGAACCTTATATTGGCGCAGTAAAGTATATTCAACAAGATGAAATTATTTCATTTGGTAAAGACAGCTTCAAAGTGCTACTTACCCCAGGTCATTCCCCTGGTAGCGTTTGTTTTTACAATGAAAGTCAGGATTTTATCATTGGTGGTGATTTAATTTTCATGGATGGGGTTGGACGTACCGATTTACCTGGAAGCAACCCATCTGACCTCGTTAAAAGTATACAAGAACAAATTTTCCCCTTGCCCGATAGCCTCACTATTTATTCGGGTCATGGGCCAGCCACTACTTGGGGTAGAGAAAAATTACACAACCCTTATATTAACTACCTACTTAAGGATTAAGGGTTTAAGTTATTTAGTTAACAATTTGATAATAAGAAGCAAAAGGAAGGTTGTGCTATTTAATTACTTTTGTAACAACTATGGCAGACGCTCCTATAAAAATATTGATTGCTGATGATGAACCCGACATCATTGAAATTATAAGTTTTCATTTAATGAAAGCCGGGTTTGATATTGCCACTGCAAGAGATGGAAGTGAGGCCATTGAAAAAGCAAAACAGTTTGAACCAGATTGTATTATTTTAGATGTGATGATGCCTAAGCGAACTGGATTTGAAGTTTGCGAATACTTAAGAAGCAATTCACAGTTCGACAAAACCTTAATCGTTTTATTAACGGCGCTGAATGATGAGGCTTCCCATATTAAAGGACTTGAATTGGGGGGCGATGATTTTGTTACAAAACCTATTAGTCCAAAAGTTTTAATAAGTCGCATTACTGCACTTTTCAGAAGAATTCAACCTGCTGCAGGTGATTCTAAAATTGTTACCACCAATGGCTTAACGATAGATCCTGCACAATACAGAACATCCCTTAATGGCGTGCAATATATCTTAGCTAAAAAAGAATTTGAACTACTCTATTTATTGGCCGCACAAAAAGGCCGTGTATTTTTAAGAAACGAAATTCTTTCCCAAGTTTGGGGTAATGATGTTATCGTTGGCGATCGCACCATTGATGTACATATTCGTAAAATTAGAGCGAAATTAGGTATCGATTGCATTACCACTGTTAAAGGGGTGGGTTACAAATTCGATTATTAATAACAAATTAGATACCTTCGTATTCGCCTATAAAAAGGCAACGGTGCATGTTTAAACAAAAAAATTTATCTCCAAAACAATTAGCAGCACTTACTGCGCTGCTACTATCTGTCATTATTGCGACCAGCGTTTTTTTATTATTACATGATTGGCGTTATTGGGTGGGTTATTTTTTTACCAGCTTTATTTTTGCTTACTTATTAATACACCAAATTTTAGACTTCTTTGTTTACCGGAAAATAAAATTGATTTACAAATTAATTGCACAAACAAAAGCAACCAAACGTGAAGAGGCCTATCAAAAATATATACTACCTAAAAAAGGAATGGATGAAGTAAGGGAAGATGTGGAAGCATGGGCCGTTCAAAAAGCAGATGAAATTGCGACACTGCAATCTAATGAGGAATTTAGAAAAGAATTTTTACAAAACTTATCCCACGAAATTAAAACACCCATTTTTGCTATCCAAGGTTACCTTGAATTATTGAGTGATGGTGAAATAGACAATCCTGCACAACGAGATAAATTTATTCATCAAGCACAAGCAAATGTTTTACGGTTAGTACAGTTGTTAAATGATGTTGATACCATTACTAATTTAGAAATAAGTAAGGACCCCATATTAAAACATTCCTTTATCATACAGGATTTAATCAATGAAGTTGCGCAGAATTTAAGCGTCAAGGGTCTTAAAAAAAATATTCAATTCCATTTTAAAAAAGGAAGTGAATCACCCACCACCGTATTCGCTGATAAAAATAAAATTTACCAGGTTTTGGTAAATATATTTTCCAATGCGGCGAAGTATGGAAAAATAGATGGCCAAATTATTGCGAGCGTATACAAGTTAGAAGATGGGAAAGTACTGATTGAAATAAGCGATGATGGTATTGGCATTGCGGAGGAGCATATCCCTAGATTATCCGAGCGTTTTTATAGAACAGACGATGCAAGAAGTAGAGATATTGGTGGCACTGGACTAGGACTTGCCATCTGCAAACATATATTAGAAGCACATCAGGAAACCATGCATATCAGAAGTACCGTCAATGTGGGTACAACGGTAGGTTTTACCTTGCCCAACTCGATGTCTTAAGGATATTTTTCCGTTACTTTGTATACTAAATTTTCAACATGCAAACAATTTTGGTGACAGGTGGTTGTGGTTATATTGGCGCACATACCATTGTAGATTTAATTGAAAATGGCTTTAATGTAATTTCAGTTGATAATTTATCAAGGTCATCAGAAAATTCATTAGCGGGTATTGAAAAAATTACTGGCAAAAAAGTTAAGAACTACAATATTGACTTGACCAATGCACAAGCAGCTGAATCCATCTTTACAGAAAACCCAGACATCACAGGCGTCATACATTTCGCAGCATATAAAGCGGTGGGTGAATCCGTAGAAATGCCTTTGGCCTATTACGAGAATAACATTTTCTCCTTAGTGAACTTATTAAAATTGGCAGTTAAGTATAATGCGATGCATTTTATTTTTTCTTCCTCTTGTACAGTTTACGGTAATCCTGATTCCATCCCAGTTACGGAACAAACCCCATTACAACCAGCAGCATCTCCTTATGGTGCTACCAAGCAAATGGGCGAAAGTATAATAAAGGATACTGCGTTTGTTGCACCCCTATCCACTATTTTATTGCGCTATTTTAATCCAGTAGGCGCACATCCATCCACTGCGATTGGAGAATTACCTATTGGTCGTCCTCAAAATTTAGTTCCTGCCATTACACAAACAGCCATCGGAAAATTAGATACGATGCAAGTATACGGTGACGACTATGATACACGCGATGGTAGTTGCATTCGTGATTATATTCATGTTTGTGATATTGCACGCGCACATACACTCGCATTACAATATTCAATAAAAAATAACCAACCTAAAAGTTGCGAAATTTTTAATTTGGGTACTGGTAATGGCATTACCGTTCTTGAAGCCATCAAAGCATTTGAAAAAGTATCTGGACTTGCACTTAATTATCAAATAGGACCAAGGCGCGCAGGAGATATTGTAGCCATCTACGCCAACAACGATTATGCTGTTAAAAAATTAGGTTGGGAAATTAAATACTCCTTAGAGGATATGATGCGCACTGCTTGGGATTGGGAAAAAAGTATTGCTGGAACAAATTAATTTTGTACCAACATTTTTTCTGCATTCTCTGCTACTTGAAGCGCTTCAATAAATTCTTCAATCTCTCCATTAATCACTGCATCTAAATTATAAGAGGTGACCCCTACTCGATGGTCTGTCACTCTTCCTTGTGGCCAATTATAAGTTCTAATTTTAGCACTACGATCACCGGTGCTTACCAATGTTTTACGATGACGCGAAATTTCATCTTCTTGCTTGCGCACTTGCTCCTCAAATAATTTGGTACGCATCATGCCCATGGCTTTTTCTCTATTGCCTAACTGCGATCTTTCTGTTTGACAAATAATCACCGTACCCGTTGGAATATGCGTTAACATCACTTTGGTCTCTACTTTATTTACGTTTTGTCCACCTGCACCCCCACTTCTTGAAGTTTCCATTTTTACATCTGCAGGATTCAACACAAAATCAACCTCCTCCGCTTCCGGCATTACCGCAACAGTTGCAGCTGAGGTATGCACCCTTCCTTGCGTCTCCGTACTTGGAACACGTTGTACACGGTGTACACCACTTTCAAATTTCATGGTACCGTATACATCTTCACCTGCTACTTCTAATATTACTTCCTTATAACCACCCACCGTTCCTTCACTCTCACTCGCAATGGCTACTTTCCAACCTTTCTTTTGACAATACCTGGTATACATGGTTAATAAATCACCTACAAACAAACTTGCTTCATCTCCGCCAGTACCCGCTCTTAATTCTATAATTGCATTTTTATCATCCTGCGGATCCTTAGGTATTAATAATTTAGTTAAGTCCTTTTCTAATTGTATTTTTTCCTCCTCTAATGCTGGCAATTCAAGCTTGCCTAGTTCACGCATCTCAGGATCATCTCCATTTAAGCTCTCTTTGGCAAATTGGTGATCTGCTAAAACTCTTTTATAACGCTCAAAAGGTTGCATGATTTTTTCCAAAGCGCGGTACTCCTTGCTCATTTTACCAAACTCCGATTGGTTATTAATGATTTCAGGGTTGGTCAAAGCCACGCCCACTTGTTCAAACCTAGCTTGTATGGCTTCTAATTTATCTAACATAGTCGTTTTTCTGTGCGCAAAAATAGTTATTTTAGTTGTCAATTAAAACAATCCTATTGTATGAAATATTTAGCCGCCCTTTTACTCCTCGTTTCAGCTAGTGCAAGCGCGCAGGCGATTCATTTCAAATCAGTACTTGTTGACGCTCATAATGACTGTGTTACTGCTTGTATCGAGAAAAAAGTAAGCCTAGATCAGGATTTAAAAGGAATAAATCATTCTGATTTGGCCCGTTTTAAGCAAGGCGGTGTTGATTATCAATTATTTTCCATTTGGTGTGATGGCGAAAAAGTTAACCCCTATGCTTGGGCCATGCGTGAAATGGATACTATTGATGCAGTTGCAGCGCGTAATCCGGATAAAATGGTGGTGGCAAAAAATTGGAAAGAAATTCAAAAAGCGTTGAAGGAAAATAAATTTATTGCGCAGTATGGTGTGGAAGGTGGTCATATGATTGAAGATGATATTAAAAGGCTGGATACTTTTTATGCGCGTGGTGTTAGATACATGACATTGACTTGGAATAATTCACCGAGTTGGGCAAGTTCGCATGCAGATGAAAAAAATCCAAATTTCACCCGAAAAAAAGGACTGAATACATTTGGTAAGGAAATTATACAACGCATGAATCAATTAGGCATCATTGTAGATGTTTCTCATGTGGGCGAAGCCACTTTTTGGGATGCGATTAAAACCACTACCAAACCCGTGATTGCTTCACATAGTAATGCTTATAGCATTTGTCCTGTTTCAAGAAATTTAAAAGATGATCAAATTATTGCAATTGGAAAAAATGGTGGCGTAATCCATTTAAATTTTTTCTCTGGCTTTGTAGATAGTAATTTTTCAAAAAAAGATGCGGCCTTCCGAAAAAATCATGCGAATGAAATTGATTCCTTATTAGCAACAGGCATTCAACGCGAATATGCATTCACAATGGTATCAGACAAATACCCGATCGAGAGTGGTAATATCAAACCTGATTTAGAACAACTCATGCAACACTTTGATCATATTGTAAAACTTGTTGGTGTTGATCATGTGGGATTGGGCTCCGACTTTGATGGTATTAATTCTGCACCCAAGGAATTAAAAACAGTGGTGGACTATCCTGTGTTTACAAAAGCATTAATCGCTAGGGGTTATTCCAATAAAGATATCAGCAAAGTATTGGGTGGAAATTTTCTCCGCGTTTATCGCATAAATAACCCGAATTAGTATTCTAGCAATTTCTGCATGGTTTCTTCCAATCTACTATTGGCTAAGTATTGTTTTTCTAATGCTAAATTAAAAGGAATTGGTGTATCCAATGAGGCGCAACGCATAATGGGTGCATCTAAATATGCAAAACAATGTTCTGAAATCCAGGCACTAATTTCTCCGCCGATACCTCCTGTTAAATTATCTTCATGCAGGATACAAACCTTACCTGTTGCTTTTACAACTTCACGAATCGCGTCCTCATCCAAGGGTGCTAAACTGCGTAAATCTAAAATGCTGATAGCGACTGCTGGATGATTTTGTTGGTATTGCTGCGCCCAAATTACACCCATGCCATACTTGATAATATTCATCTGGCACATCTGCACTTATGCTTCGATACAAAGCTTTGTGTTCAAAAAATAAAACTGGATTGGGATCTGCAATAGCAGCCATCAATAAGCCTTTTGCATCCACTGGATTAGAAGGATATACAACTTTCAATCCTGGCACATGGGTAAACCAGGCTTCGTTGGATTGTGAATGAAATGGACCTGCGCCAACACCTGCACCTGTAGGCATTCGAATCACCACATCGGCATTTTGACCCCACCTATAATTTATTTTAGCTAAATTATTTACAATTTGATTAAACCCAACAGAAACAAAATCTGCAAACTGCATTTCCACCACCGACTTAATTCCTTCCAAGCTTAAACCAAGTGCAGCACCAACAATTGCACTTTCACATATGGGTGTATTACGAACGCGTTGTTTTCCAAACTGCGTAACAAAACCCTCCGTTACTTTAAAAGCGCCGCCATATTCTGCAATATCCTGACCCATTAAAATTAATTCAGGGTAAAATACCATAGCTTGTTTTAATGCTTCCGAGATTGCCTCAATAAATCGCTTTGAATTTAAAATAGGATTATTCAATTTTTCATAGGGCGTAATGGCAACTCCTTCATCTGAAGCAAACACATCAGCCAATTCCTGATCAATAGAAATATCAAAGGATTGGGGTTGCATTGCATCGTTTAATTCTGCATCAATATGATCTTTAATTTCATTGCGTATGGTTGCCACCTGCATTTCGGTTAGCACTTTTTCCTGCACCAAAAATTGTTCGTAGTTTTTTATGGGATCTTTGCGAGACCATTGCTCCATCAAATTTTTTGGAACATATTTTACACCACTCGCTTCCTCGTGTCCGCGCATTCTAAAAGTGTTACACTCAATTAAATAAGGCCTTTGCGTATTGATACAATATTCCCTAGCACGCTGAATGGTTTGATAAACTTCTAAAATATTGTTTCCATCAATGCGCTCTCCTTCCATGCCATAACCTTTAGCGCGATCTACTAAATATTCACAATGGTATTGTTCATTCGTAGGCGTACTTAATCCATATCCATTATTTTCAATTAAAAAAATAACAGGAAGTCCCCAAACAGCTGCCACATTTAATGCTTCGTGAAAATCACCCTCACTCGTTCCGCCTTCACCCGTAAATGCAAGTGTTGCTTTTAATTGCCCTCTTTGTTGATAGGCCAACGCGATACCATCTGCAATAGCCAATTGTGGCCCCAAGTGTGAAATCATACCACATATATAATGTGCCTTACTCCCAAAATGAAAGCTACGTTCCCGCCCATTAGAATAACCTGATGCATTTCCCTGCCATTGATTAAATAAATTGGCTAATGGCATATTTCGAGTGGTGAATACCCCTAAGTTTCGATGCAAAGGCAAAATCCACTCATTTTTTTCCATAGCCAATGTTGCCCCTACCGAAATCGCTTCCTGTCCAATACCACTAAACCATTTGCCAATTTTTCCCTGTCTTAACAACACAAGCATTTTATCCTCTATCATTCTCGGCAAAAGCAAGGAGCGATAAAAATGAATTAGCTGGTCATTATCTAATTTTCCGCGCTTAAAATTCATGGAATACTGGGTTGTGATTCAAATTTACCATTTTTAATAACAGCTAAAAAATGAATTCATTGAATAAGTCAATGGTCGTTGGGTTTCTGATATCACCATATAGCTGACTACTATAAAATAAAACAGTCCCGAGTTTGATGCTCGGGACTGGAATTATAAAAAAGCAGGCTGCGATTAATCTCTCGAATTCAACTTGCTTAATAATCTCAAAATTTCAAGATATAACCATACTAAAGTAACCAATAAGCCAAAGGCACTATACCATTCCATATACTTTGGCGCCCCCATTTCGGCCGCTTTTTCAATGGAGTCAAAATCCAAAAGCAAGTTGAGTGCTGCTATTCCCACAATAAACAAACTTATACCAATACTTAATGGAGAGCTGTCAAATGCAAATCCCATATCTACGCCAAACATGCCCAAAATCCAAACGATTAAATAAAACAAACCGATACCCAAGGTCGCAGACATAATAATGGAACGTAAACGATTGGTTACACTGATCACTCTAAAATTGTATAATAAAAACATTGCTAAAGCAACACCCAAGGTTAAGCCCACCGCATGTAATACAATATTTGGATAAGACTTTTGAAACATGGCATTAAAAAATGCACTAATGCCGCCAATAAACAAACCTTCTAAAATTCCATAGGCAGGTGAAATATAACCAGCCCAAGTAGGTTTAAACATCATCACAATCGCTAAAACAAAACCGCCTATTGCGCCTACCAACATTAAAGTAGTTGCCGTTGATACATTTCCTTCAGAATAAATATTCCAAACATACATTGCCGAAGCCATCACCATCAATAATAAAAATCCAAACTTATTCATCGTGCCACGAATACTCATTACACCAAATGCACTCGCATTTTCATGCAAACTTTTATCAAAAATTTTTGCAGTTAGTGTTGGATTGCTAGATTTAAACATTGCCATAATTAATTGATTTTATTAATGATTCAAAAATACACAATTGTTTTAACTAAATATCTAAAAAAAAGTTAATCCAAGTGAAGCCTAGGGCTATTTTAAGCCTGGATATTGGGTGAGCTTTCTAAAACGATACTGACCCCTTTGTTTTAGCAATTGAATAAACTTTTCCAACTTCAAAGAATCTGCAGGCGCACGAAACATATGGTCGTGCATTAAAATGACCAATTGATTTTTGGTAACTGTTTGATGATGCTCAAATAAACTGTCCACGATGACGGCTAAATGAGCTGGGCTTTGAATGGGGCGTCCCATTTTATTGAACCGCCATTGTAAATCCCAACCGATAATATTAAATCCAACACTATCCAACTTATTTACCAAGGGTAACGCCAAGGGGCTAGCCCTTTTTATGCCATTTAAGTTCCACGCATTATTACCAGGAAGGCGTGTTATATTATTCGTAGGATTCAATACTAATTTTGCTTTTAAAAAATCCAATACTGCAGCATCTGGGTGATGATAAAAGTGTAAGTAGTTATTACTCGCATGTGAATAGCTATGGTTGGCTAGCGCGAATAAGGATGAATTATTCGAAATTTGCTGGTAGGTTTTTTTTCCAAAAGCAGACCTGGATTGATGCAAGCCAACTTCAAAAAAAGTGGCCATTACATTTTCCCTAGTACATATATCAATACAGTTGGTGCTTCCGGTTAAGGGACCATCATCAAAACTCAAGTAAATGGTTTTTACACCCAAGTCAGCTACAGCGTTTTTACTCCCCTTATTTATTCCTATTTTGGGGCGGGTACCGGTTAATTTCACATCTAAAAAAGGACTAATATTTCCTAAAAATGCGATGAAGTAATAAAAAACCAGGGCAAAGGGCATAACGGGCTGTGATTGAAGCCGCAAAGTTAGGTTAGAAAAGTAGAATAAAATGTCAAAAAATAGCCATTTTAAGCCGACGATTTGTACCTTCGTGCTCAAATTTAAGATTATATGCAAAATGAAGTGGTTTTACAGGATGTGGCTAACAATACGGCACTATTAGGTATTGATTTAGCTACTTTCCCGGACTTCCCTGCAGAAATTAGAGCGCCATTAGGAACCGTTCCTGGCGTGAGTGGTTTTCAAATTCACTTTAGTTCAAATCGTGTTTATACACCTGGTGATGTTTGTGATGTATTAGTCGCAATGAATGCTGCTGCTTTAAAAGTAAATTTAAAGGGATTAAAAAAAGGCGGAAAAATTATTGCAAATATTGAAGGATTTGATACAAAAAATTTAAGACTAGCAGCTTATGCTGATGGCGTAAATCCTTTGGAAGATGGCAGTTTAGATGGTTATGAATTGGTGAAAGTGGATGTAACCAAATTAACACGTGAGGCTTTAAAAGAATATACTGAATTAGGAAATAAAGAAAGAGATCGTGCAAAGAACATGTTTGTATTAGGATTGATCTACTGGATTTATAATAGAAACTTGGAAACAACGATTGAATTTTTAAAAGATAAGTTTGGTAAAAAACCAACCATCTTTAATAGCAATGTGGATGTATTAAAAGCAGGTTATTTTTATGGTGAAACTGCAGAATTATTTACTACTAGATATAAGGTGGAAAAATCTAAAATGGAGCCTGGTCATTACCGCAGTATTATGGGTAACCAAGCTTTATCAATGGGTTTAATTGCAGGTGCTCAAAAAAGTGGCCTTCCCTTATTTTTAGGATCTTACCCAATTACACCTGCTACCGATATTTTACATGAATTAAGTAAGTATAAAAACTTTGGTATTCGTACTTTCCAAGCGGAAGATGAAATCGCAGGTATTTCTGCAGCTATTGGTGCAAGCTACGGTGGTTCCATTGGTTTAACAACCACTTCAGGACCAGGTATGGCTTTGAAAACAGAAGCTCTTGGATTAGCAATGATGTTGGAGATACCATTAGTCATTGTAAATATTCAAAGAGGTGGGCCTTCAACAGGTTTACCAACCAAAACTGAACAAAGTGATTTGATGCAGGCTTATTATGGAAGAAATGGGGAAGCACCTATTCCTGTAATTGCAGCATCAACACCAAGTGATTGTTTTGAAATGGCATTTGAAGCAGTGCGTATTGCACTTCAACACATGACCCCAGTTATTTTATTAAGTGACGGTTATATTGCCAATGGTGCTGAGCCATGGAAATATCCTAATGCAAGTGACCTTCCTAAAATAGATGTACATTTTAAAACTGGTTTAGACGAAGGAGAAGAAAAATTTCTTCCATATAAAAGAAATGAAAAATTAGCAAGACCATGGGCGATACCTGGTACACCAGGCTTAGAACACCGTATTGGTGGTTTGGAAAAACAAGCAGAAACAGGTAATGTAAGCTATGATTCAGATAACCATGAGTTCATGGTAAAAACAAGAGAAGCGAAAGTGGAGAAAATTGCAGATTACATTCCTTTACAAACTATTGATAGCGGAAAAGAAAAAGGAAAAGTATTGGTCGTAGGTTGGGGATCAACATATGGCACCATTAAAAGTGCGGTACAAGAATTACAAGAAAAAGGAAAAGATGTGAGTCATGCACATATAAAATACATGCGTCCATTCCCTAAAAATTTAGGTGAGATTTTGAAAAATTACGAGACCGTATTAATTCCTGAAATTAATAATGGCCAATTGATTAAAATTATTAGAGACAAATATTTTATTGACGCAAAAGGATTCAATAGGATTATGGGTAGCCCAATCGCAAAACATGAATTAGTAGCGGAAATAGAAAAGTTATTCTAAGAATACTTTTTAAAAAATTTAAAAAGCTTTCTTCGATTATTCGGAGGAAGCTTTTTTATTTTTAGTACCTTCTTTACAAAATGCAAGAATGCCACAAGAACCACATTTTGGACTTCTTGCCAAGCAGGTGTACCTCCCATGTAAAATGAGCCAATGGTGTGCGGTATGCACTTGATGCGTTGGGATATGTTTGATTAATTCTTTTTCTACCGCCAAAGGTGTGGTTGCCGTCATGGGCACCAAGCCAATTCTTCTGCTTACCCTGTATACATGCGTATCCACGGCCATATTGGGCTGTTGATCAATGACACTCGTAATTACATTGGCCGTTTTACGACCTACCCCTGGTAGGGTAACCAATGCATCAATGGTCATGGGCACTTCGCCATTAAAGTTTTCCAGTAAAAGCTGGCTCATCCTAATCAAGTGCTTCGTTTTATTGTTTGGATAGGAAATACTTTTAACCAAAGGAAACAAGTCATCAAATTCGGCTAATGCCATGGTCTCAGGCGAAGGGAATTTTTTAAAAATAGACGGCGTAGTTTCATTAACACGCTTGTCCGTGCATTGCGCTGATAAAATAACAGCCACCAATAATTGAAATGGACTTTCGTAGGTTAATTCCGTTTCAGCAATCGGCATTTGTTGCTGAAAATAATTGAGCACTTGTAAATACCTTTCCTTCTTTGTCATTTTTTTGTGGGTGCGGGCATGGTATCTTCAAATAAATAAACCTCTTCCCCCTCACGTCTTAATAAATATCTTTCACGTGCATATTTTTCAACGGAGGCAGGATTGTTTTGCAAATTATTTAACTGCTTCTTTGTTTTTTCAATTTCGTTTTGGTAATATTTTTTAGCAGCTTCTACTTTTTTTAATTCCCCGGTTCTTTGGCTTTGCTGAAAAAAATCTCTTTGATCAAAAAATAACATCCATACAAAAAAACCAACGGCCACGACAAAATATCGATTGGCAATAAAAGGGGTTATTTTTTTCAAAAATTGCATAAAAAAAAGGTTGAAGTAAAATTAGTGTAGTTCTAATAATACGCCAACCTTTTCGGTTTCGCCTAATGCTTCTTCAATTCTAATTAATTGGTTGTATTTAGCCATACGATCGCTTCTTGAAGCCGATCCAGTTTTAATTTGACCGCAATTTAAAGCCACTGCTAAATCAGCAATCGTGGTATCTTCAGTTTCGCCACTGCGATGTGACATAATCGTGTTATAACCATTGTGTTGCGCCAAGGTAACCGCATTGATGGTTTCTGTCAAAGTGCCTATTTGATTCACTTTCACCAACAAACCATTTCCGATTTTTTTATCAATACCCATTTGTAAACGATCTACATTGGTCACAAATAAATCGTCCCCCACTAATTGACACTTATCGCCAACAGCTTGTGTTAAGGCTTTCCAACCATTCCAATCGTCCTCTGCCATACCATCTTCAATGGAAATAATAGGATATTGTTTCACCCATTTTTCCCAATACTTCACCAATTGGTCGCTACTTAATTCCTTTCCAGAGCTTTTGTGGAAAACATACTTTTTCTTTTTTGCATCCCATAATTCACTATTTGCCGCATCCATTGCAATCGCAATTTGCGAACCTGTTTTATATCCCGCAGCATGTATCGCTTCCAACACTGTTTCAATGGCTTCCTCATTGCTTTGAATATTTGGGGCAAATCCACCTTCATCTCCCACATTCGTACTGAAACCTTTTTTCTTTAATACCGATTTCAAATGATGAAAAATTTCAACCCCCCAACGCAAGCCTTCACTAAAACTAGGTGCGCCAATAGGCATCACCATAAATTCCTGAAAATCGATTTTATTGTCAGCATGTGCGCCACCGTTAACAATATTCATCATTGGGATTGGCAATGTTTTTGCATTCGTTCCACCAATGTATCTGTATAATGGCAAATTAGCTTCTTCTGCCGCCGCTTTTGCTACCGCCATACTTACCGCTAAAATTGCATTTGCGCCTAATTTACCTTTGTTAGGTGTTCCGTCTAATTCAATCATAATTTGATCAATCGCCGCCTGTGCACTCACATCAAATCCTTCCACTGCTTTTGCAATATGATCATTTACATTTTTAACCGCTTTGATAACGCCTTTGCCTACATACTTTTTTTTATCGTTATCTCTTAACTCTACTGCTTCATGGATACCAGTGCTTGCGCCACTAGGCACTGCCGCACGACCCATTGCGCCTTCATCTGTTAATACATCCACTTCAACGGTTGGATTACCGCGACTGTCTAAAATTTGTCTTGCATGAACTTCAATAATGTAACTCATAAATATTGCTTATTAATTTCTAAAATAGTTATAGACCCATTGGAGACCGCAATTTACACCCTTTTTTTTAATGGGTAAGCATTTTGAAAATTTCTTCCAATCCTGCTTCGTGTTTTTGCGCTAAAGCGGCAATACCATCATTGGCCACCAATTTCCCCTTATTCAATACTAACACTCGATCACATATGGCGGTGACTTCTTGTAAAATATGTGTTGAAAATAGAATCATTGCGTTTGCGCTTAAAGATTTTATAAGCGCTCTTATTTCCGTTAATTGATTGGGGTCCAATCCTGCAGTAGGCTCATCCAATATTAAAAGTATCGGGGAATGAATAATTGCGGCAGCCATCCCAACTCTTTGCTTATAGCCTTTTGAAAGCTGATTAATTTTTTTTGTTTGCATCAATCCTAATCCCGTTTGTTCGATCACTTCCTGAATGCGATTTGTTGGATTTTTAATTTCATGGCCAGCTGCAATAAAACTTAAATATTCCTTCACATACATATCCTCATATAAAGCATTTGATTCAGGCAGGTAGCCAATCATTTTTTTATACTTTACTGCATCTTGGTCATAACTATGTTCGTTCAAGGTAATGGTTCCTTTATCTGCTTGTAAAAAGCCGACAATCATTTTCATTGTGGTTGATTTTCCGGCACCATTGGGGCCTAAAAAACCAACTACTTCCCCTGTATGAATCGTGAAGGAGATATTGTCGACTGCGTTTGACGCGCCAAAAGTTTTACTTATTTGACTTACTGTTAAAGACATGATCAAAAATAAGTAACTATCCTTAAATGACTATAAAATACTTATTCAATCTCGCTAGACGATTCAGGCAAATGCGCATATTCATTCGCACTTGCATATTTCCCAAAAATGAAAAAACCAACACAAATCGGTGTAAATACAAGTAATATAATCACCCATTGTAATGTAACATTTGCTCTTTGTATTTCATTTGCAGCTGAAATTTTTTGCACTGCTTCGTATAATAAAAAACAAATTAAGGCAGGTGCCAATAGCATCCACACATAACCTAATAATTTTTTAATTGCATTCATAATGATTCTATTTTTAGTAAATGATTTGCTTATTTGATTAAGCTAGTCCATTACATTTTTATCAATTTTGTTACTTAAATAAAACACGCCAATAATTAAACAAACACTTGCCACACCAATTGGATACCATAATCCAGCCAAAGCATCCCCTATGGGCGATTCTGGTGATTTGGTAAACTCAACAATCAAGGTTCCTAAAAAAGGTACTAATCCGCCAAACACCCCATTACCAATATGATAAGGCAATGACATGGAAGTATACCTGATTTTTGTAGGAAACATCTCCACTAAGAATGCAGCAATAGGACCATATACCATGGTTACATAAACAATTTGTATAAATACCAACCAGATTAAATTCCAATAAGTAGCATCATCCATTGTTTTCTCAATCACTACATTTGGCTTCACCGATTTTGACACAATTAAGCTCGGGTTCAATGTATCTATTTTCAAATTGGCATCATACGCTGCAGTTAAATGTAAAGTATCCGTTTTGGTATATCTGAAATGTGCGCCATCCGTGTAGGCGGTATCAAATATTTGTGTAACATAAATTTTAGTAGCCTCCTTTGCATCAGTCACCACTTTTGGTTCACTTATAGTGGTTTTGGCTAAATCAATTTTTTCAATTCTATTTTTCGCACTCGTTAAACTTAAAAATTGTTTATAAATGGGTCGATACGTAAGCACTGCCGCCAACATTCCAATAAGCATGATCCATTTTCTTCCCACTTTATCACTCAACCATCCAAACAAAACAAAGCAAGGTGTAGCCATTAAAATCGCCCACAACATTAAATTTCGTGATTGTATAAATTCAACCTTACAAACCGTTTCAATAAAACTTTGCGCATAAAACTGCCCTGTATACCAAACCACGCCTTGTCCCATCACAGCGCCAAATAAAGCCAACAAAACCATTTTAAAATTTCCCTTATGTCCAAAACTTTCTTTTAGCGGATTGATGGAAGTTTTACCCTCGGTTTTTAATTTAGAAAACATGGGCGACTCACTCATGCGCATTCTAATTAAAATAGATACGCCCACCAACAATAAAGAAATCCAAAATGGATATCTCCATCCGCCCCACTCTGCACTAAATTTTTCAACTCCTTGACTTGATCTAATCAATATGATTACCCCTAAGGCTAAAAACAATCCTAAAGTGGCAGTTGTTTGAATCCAACTGGTCCAAAAACCTCTTTGTCCTTTGGGCGCGTGTTCAGCCACATAAGTAGCTGCACCTCCATATTCGCCGCCCAAAGCCAATCCTTGTAATAAACGTAGAATTAATACTAAAATAGGGGCCGCCCATCCAATAGTTGCATAGCCTGGAACTAGCCCAATGGCAAAAGTGGATCCACCCATAATCACTAATGTCAATAAAAAAGTGTGTTTGCGACCAATCAAATCGCCTAATCTTCCAAAAACCAACGCCCCAAAAGGTCGAACGATAAAGCCTGCAGCAAATATGGCCAAAGTACTTAATAGTGCTGCGGTTCCTGCATCTGCAGGGAAAAATTGTTTTGAAATGATGGTAGCCAACATCCCAAATATGTAAAAATCATACCATTCAATTAAGGTACCTACCGAAGAAGCCCCAATAACAAAAGCGATGCCACTTTGCTTTTTTTCTTGAATCATAAATTAAGTTGTTTTCAAGTGAATATTCAAGTTAATAATTTAAACTGAAAAATGTAAATTTGAGTATCATTATTTATTCAACGATTCGCTATGAGCTACCCTTACCAAATTAAAAATTTAGACGACTACCACGAAGCCTATAAAAAAAGTATTGAACAGCCTGAAAAATTTTGGGGTGCTATTGCCGAAAATTTTACTTGGCGTAAAAAATGGGATACTGTTTCTGAATGGAATTTTAAGGACCCAAAAATTGAATGGTTCAAAGGCGGAAAATTAAATATTACTGAAAATTGTATTGATCGACATCTTGAAAAAAAGGGCGATACCCCTGCATTAATTTGGGAACCGAATGACCCCGAGGAACATCATCGCATTATTACTTACAAGCAACTACATTTAAAGGTTTGCCAATTTGCACAAGTACTTTATAATAATGGCGTAAAAAAAGGGGACCGTGTTTGTATATACATGGGCATGATACCTGAACTAGCCATTGCCGTATTGGCTTGCGCGCGCATTGGCGCAATACATAGTGTTATTTTTGGTGGTTTCTCTGCACAAAGTATTGCGGACAGATTAGAGGATGCACAAGCTGAATTTATTATTACCTGCGATGGCGCTTATCGTGGCGCAAAAGATATTCCACTAAAGTCCGTCATTGATGATGCTTTAATCGGAAATAAAACAATGAAGCGTGTTATTGTTTGCACACGTACACGAACAGCAGTATCCATGTTAAAAGGCCGTGATGTTTGGTGGGAGGATGAAATTAAAAAAGTAGAATCACAAGGCATCACTCATGTGGATGCTGCTGAGATGGATGCAGAAGACCCATTATTTATTTTATATACTTCTGGTTCCACTGGAAAACCAAAAGGCGTGGTGCATAGTGTTGCTGGATACATGGTGTACACCAATTATACTTTTGTAAATGTTTTTCAATACCAACCCAATGATATCTTCTTTTGTACTGCAGATATCGGATGGATCACGGGACATAGCTATATTGTGTATGCGCCGTTAAGCGCAGGGGGTACTTCCTTAATGTTTGAAGGCATCCCTACATTCCCTGATGCTGGAAGGTTCTGGGATATTATTGATAAGTTCAGAGTGAACATTTTATATACCGCGCCTACTGCAATTCGTTCCTTAATGGGATTTGGATTAGGTCCTGTGCAAGGACATGATTTAAGTAGTTTAAAAGTGTTAGGTACCGTCGGAGAACCGATCAACGAGGAAGCATGGCATTGGTATGATGAGCATATTGGAAAGAAAAAATGTCCTATTGTTGACACTTGGTGGCAAACAGAAACTGGTGGTATTATGATTTCCAATATGGCAGGTATTACCCCGGGGAAACCAGGCTGGGCAACCTATCCATTGCCAGGAGTAAAAACAATTTTAGTAGATGATAAAGGTGCTGAAGTAACTACGATGGAAGATGGCTTGTATCGTGGAAATTTATGTATCACACAACCTTGGCCTTCCACATTGCGAACCACATATGGCGATCATGAAAGATGCAGAACCAATTATTTTGCCACTTATGAAAATTTGTATTTCACAGGTGATGGCGCTTTAAAAAATGAACAAGGTCAAATTAGAATCACAGGTCGTGTGGATGATGTATTAAATGTAAGTGGGCACCGAATAGGCACTGCCGAAGTGGAAAATGCAATAAATATGCACGCAGGTGTTGTAGAAAGTGCGGTAGTGGGTTACCCCCATGATATCAAAGGACAAGGAATTTACGCGTACGTCATTTATGCAGGATCGCATGGACAGGACACCCATGGCACTGCTGATATGATTCGTAAGGATATTTTGCAAACAGTGACAAGAATTATTGGGCCTATTGCAAAGCCAGATAAAATTCAATTTGTATCAGGACTTCCTAAAACACGTTCCGGAAAAATTATGCGTCGCATACTGCGCAAAGTAGCCGAAGGTGAATTGAAAAGCTTAGGAGACACTTCCACACTTTTAGATCCAGCAGTGGTGGATGAAATAGTGAAAGGGGTGTTATAATCTGCTAATGCCATTCTCAACTATAGTTTTTGGCTTGCAAAAACATCCTATCGCTCTCCACTGTGAATGACGCTAAAAACAAGATTATTCATCTAAAAATTGCGAACTCGCTTCGCTCAAACACACAATTTTTTTACGATGTATAATCTTGTTTTCTATACGCTATTCACAAATGTTCGCGACTAGCATATTTTTTTCAAGCTCTATTTATAAGCTGCAATTCAATTAATTTACTTGGCAATAAGAATCATATTATCTGAACATTGAGCCATAGCGTTAATAAAAATTGTAAAATCGAACGTGCAAAACTTAGCTGTTTGAGCACGAAGTGCGAGTTCTAAGTTTTAGTTTGATTTTATTATTTTTTAGCGTCATGGCGAGCTGAGAAGAAATATGATTTATGTTGCCAATGAAACAGCGTAGAGCGATAGAATGTTGCTCATCAAGATGGGTTGCACAAAAAAGCCACGAAATTCTCGTGGCTTTTTTAATATATCTACTAACAAAACTATTGTTCCATTAAGTTTTTTAACTTTTTTGACAGGAAGAATAATATGATGGAAGCAATGCCGGCCATTCCAACAAAAAACATAAAGAAATCGTGCAGGTTGGTGATTTGATAACCAAGAAAAGAAGTTGTTTTTCCATTTTCAGGATACAAAGCACTAAATACTCCTGCTAATTTATTAGCAAAGGCATTTGCTGTAAACCATACTGCCATTAATAAAGAGCCGAACTTTAATGGCGCTAATTTATTGACCAAGGATAAGCCAATAGGTGATAAACAAAGCTCCCCAAAAGTATGTAGCATATACATTCCAATCAACCATATCATGCTTACTTTGATCCCCGTACCCACGCCACTCACCCCTGTAGCAATCCAAAAATAACCCAATGCCAATAACATTAAACCAGCTGCCATCTTATAGGGAGAAGAAGGTTCATGCTTGCCTAATTTCACCCATAACCATGCAAACACGGGTGCAAAACTTACTACGAAAATTGAATTCAATGATTGAAAGAAACTAGAAGGGACCGTGAAAAAACCTAAGTCACGATTGGTTTGTTCTTCTGCAAAAAAAGTTAAACTAGCACCTGCTTGCTCAAAGGCACTCCAAAAGAATATTACAAAAAAGGATACAACAAAAATGACTAACACTTTTTGTTTTTCAATCCCGCTTAAAGTTTTATCTGAAAAAACAATAAATGCAATTAAAGTAATACAACCCAATAATAAATAAAATAAATAGCTCACTACTTTAACATCAATATATACTAATGTGATGGTTACCAATGATAATAAAAATAAAAAGCCCACCATCACCGGAATTTTTTGAAACCATTTAGGTGCATCTGCAGGCGCTTCACCAAGCGCATTACCGTCTGGATCTTTTAAATATTTTTTCTGAAATAATAATTGTGTAACAACACTAACTAACATAGCTACGCCGCCTGCGAAAAACGCCCATTTGAAATCAGCCGGATTACCAGTATCGCCAAAAAAACCACAAACAAAGGGTCCCAAAGCACCGCCGGTGTTTATACCCATATAAAATATAGTATAGGCAGAATCAATTCTTTTATCTCCTCTCGGATACAATTGTCCAACCAAACTTGAAATATTAGGTTTAAAAAAACCATTGCCTGCAATCATACAACCCAAACCTGAATAAAATAAAATTGCAGATAAGTCCGCATTTTGATAAAAACTGCCACAACCAAAAAGTATAAATTCCCCAATCGCCATCACGAGCCCTCCTGCAATAATAGAACGGTTATTTCCCCAATATCTATCAGCGATATAACCCCCTAACAAAGGCGTCAAATAAATCAACCCCGTATAACTACCATACACTTGGGAGGCAAATACTTTGTCAAAAAGCAATGCCTTAGTTAAAAACAATACCAAAATGGCACGCATACCATAATAGTTAAATCGTTCCCACATTTCAGTAGCAAATAAGACATACAAGCCTTTTGGATGTTTTAGCGAAGCTGTTGACATAATCAATTTGTTATTTAATTGCCTCAAATTAATAAAATCCATTCAATAAATTTTACTTTCGTGGTGCAATCAAACGAATTATGAATATTTTATTAATTGGCGCAGGTGGTAGAGAACATGCTTTGGCATGGAAAGTAGCAAATAGTCACCAATGTGACCAACTATTCATTGCCCCCGGAAACCCTGGTACTGCTTTGTTTGGTACCAATTTGCCTATTAAAGTGGGTGATTTTGATGCTTTAAAAACAGCAGCACTTTCGAATAATATTGAAATGATTATTGTGGGTCCAGAAGACCCCTTGGTGAAAGGGATTTATGATTTTTTTGCAAATGATGCTGCTACCCAACATATTAATGTGGTTGGACCAAGTGCAGAAGCTGCCCAATTGGAGGGAAGTAAGGCTTTTAGCAAACACTTTATGCAAAGGCACCAAATTCCAACAGCAGGCTATGCTGAATTTACACTTGATAATTATGAACAAGGCAAGGAATACATCGCCAATCATAGCTTACCCATTGTACTAAAAGCGGATGGCTTAGCAGCTGGAAAGGGTGTCATTATTGCATTTACACACAAAGAAGCCATTGAAAGTTTCGAAGAAATGATCCTTAATAAACAATTTGGGGATGCCAGCTCAAAAGTAGTGATTGAGGAGTTTTTAACTGGGATTGAAGTCAGTGTTTTTGCATTAACAGATGGTAAAAATTATAAAATTATAGGGCATGCCAAGGACTACAAACGAATAGGAGAAGGCGATACAGGATTGAACACAGGTGGAATGGGTTGTGTAAGTCCAGTCCCTTTTATGGATGAAGCTTTTATGGAAAAAGTGGAGGCGCGAATTATAAAACCTACGATTCAAGGTATTCATGAAGAAAATATGACTTATAAGGGTTTCGTATTCTTTGGACTGATGAATCAAGGAGGCGACCCCTATGTGATAGAATATAATTGCCGATTAGGAGACCCAGAAACGGAAGTTATTCTACCCCGTTTACAAACCGATTTAGTGAGCTTATTAGCTGCTGCGGACAATGGTACTTTAGAAGATGTCAATATTCAATACCATAATGCAAGTTTTGCAACGGTTATGGCAGTGAGTGGCGGTTATCCTGGCGCTTACAAAAACAATTTTATCATTACGGGTATTGAACAAGCAAAGTTATTGCCAGATATCCATGTATTTCAAGCTGGCACTGCCTTTCATGAAAACGCCGTAGTTACAAGTGGTGGTCGAGTTTTAACTGTCACTGCACAAGGAACCAACTTACAAGAGGCGGTCTCAAAAGCAAAAAATGGTTTGTCTAAGATCCATTTTGATGGCATGTATTTCAGGCAAGATATTGGGTTTGAATTTCCATAAATTTTTACTAGAAAATTCTTTTTTGATTCATTTGTAAAAAGCTTTGTATTTCGGTAATTTTAGTTGAATTTTGCTACATTCAACTAGTATTATTCAAATAACGATTTACAATGGGCATATTTAACTTTTTTACACAGGAAATAGCAATGGACTTAGGTACTGCTAATACCCTTATCATTCACAATGATGAAGTTGTAGTGAATGAACCTTCTATTATTGCTTTGAATAGAAATAATATGAAGGAAGTTTTAGGCGTAGGTAAAAAAGCATTGCTCATGCATGAAAAAACGCATGAAAGTATAAAAACAGTGCGTCCATTAAAAGATGGTGTTATTGCCGACTTCAACGCTGCCGAATTAATGATACGCGAGTTGATGAAAATGATTTATCCAAAGAAACCTTTATTTCCTCCAAGTTGGAGAATGGTTATATGTATTCCTTCTTCCATTACTGAGGTTGAAAAAAGAGCGGTGCGTGATAGTGCAGAACAAGCAGGTGCTAAGGAAGTGTATATGATTCATGAACCGATGGCTGCAGCTTTAGGAATTGGTATTGATGTGGAAGAACCTGTTGGAAATATGATTATTGATATTGGAGGTGGTACAACTGGTATTACAGTGATTGCATTAGCTGGGATTGTTTGTGATCAAAGTATTCGTATTGCAGGTGATGAATTTACTGCAGATATCATGGAATCATTAAGAAGATATCATAGTTTATTAATTGGGGAGCGTACTGCGGAACAAATTAAAATTCATGTAGGTGCTGCATTAAAAGATTTAGATAATCCACCAGATGACATGCCAGTAAATGGACGTGATTTAGTAACGGGTATTCCAAAGCAGATCATGGTTTCCTACCAAGAAGTTGCAGAAGCATTAGATAAAAGTATTTTCAAAATAGAAGAAGCAATTTTGAAGGCATTGGAAACAACACCTCCTGAATTAGCAGCAGATATTTATCGTCGCGGTTTGTATTTAACTGGCGGTGGTGCATTATTACGTGGTTTGGATAAACGTTTGAGTTCAAAAATTAAATTACCTGTACACATTGCGGAAGATCCACTTAAAAGTGTGGTGCGTGGAACAGGTATTGCTTTGAAGAACTACCAACGATTCCCCTTCATCATGAGATAAAAGATTTATTTAATCAACTTTTATAAAGGCGATCACCATTGAAGAATATCATTGGGTTCATAAGACAGAATTTTACTTTTTTTACTTTTTTGATACTACAAATTGTGTCATTAGTGATGTTATCTTCCTATAGCAAATCACACCAAACATTTTTTGGCGGCATGACCAATCAGGTGATTGGCGATATCAATACCAGATATAATAATTGGTCTTATTTTTTCAGATTAAAAAAAACGAACACTTTACTGGCTGCTGAAAATGTTGCGCTTCGCAATCAACTAGCACAAAATTTTGTTCCATTTGATACTACAAAAAAATCGGGTACGCTAATTTTACGCAAGGACAGTCTTGAAAAAACTAGAAAGTTTTATTACTACCCAGCAAAAGTGGTAGGTAATACATTTACGCTCCAAAAAAATTATATTACAATTGAGCGTGGTGCATTACAGGGCGTTAAAAAAGATATGGCTGCCATTAGCCCAGATGGAAGTATTGTGGGTATTGTGGTTGAAGTGAATGACAATTACAGCAAGATAATGAGCTTGCTTCATCGCAATAGCAAAGTGAGTGCCATGTTAAAACGCGATAAGGTAGCGGGCACTGTAGAATGGGATGGAAGTGATCCTGATATTTTGACTTTAAAAAATATTTCAAAAAGTGCTGCGCCTAAAATAGGTGATTCAGTTTTAACGAGTCCTTATTCAGCAAGTTTCCCTGCACAATTAATGCTTGGTCGTGTTACAAAAGTGGTAGTTGATCCAGCAAGTAACTTCTTGACCTTGGAATTAAAATCTGCTACCAATTTTTATAATTTAGAATTTATCTACTTAGTTGAAAATAAAAGAATGAATGAGCAATTAGAGGTAGAAAAAAATAAAACACCCAATGAATAGTTTTATTAAAAATAGTATCCGTTTTATATTATTTCTGCTTATTCAAATAGTGGTATTGAAGGAAGTGCCCCCGATTCATCAATTCATTACACCCTATTTATATTTTATATTTATTTTGTGGATGCCCTTTGGCACAAGTCGTTTATCTATTACCTTTTTAGGTTTTTTGATTGGTTTTATTTTGGACTTATTTTCAAGCACACCTGGTTTACATGCTGCAGCTTGCGGACTAATGGCCTATGTACGTCCAAGTATCTTGAATTTATTATTAGCACAAGAGGCCTCCGAGGAAGTGAATAAAGAACCAAGTATTGGCACTATGGGTTGGGGACCCTATTTATTTTATGTATTTGTATTAACTTTTATTCATCATTTTTATTTAGTACTGCTAGAATGGTTGCAATTTGGCAGTTTCGGATACTTTTTAGGAAAAGTAATTACCACAAGCATCATGAGTGTGGTTTTGATTTTTTTAGTTGAGCTTTTAATGAATCGACGAAAACTAAAAAGATAGTACATGTCCGTATACAATCAAAACAGGGGTGGTATTATTCAAATTATTATTGGAATTATATTTACTATTCTTATTGTGCAACTTATTAGCCTGCAAATTTTTTCATCAAAATATAAATTAGCTGCAGATAATAACGCGATATATCGAAAAATCATTTACCCGGATCGTGGCATTATTTATGATCGTCGAAAAAAGGCCATGCTAGAAAACACCATTAGTTATGACTTAGTGGTCATTCCCAATGAAGCAAAAGGCGTTGACACCAACATGCTTTGCCAAATTTTAAAAATTGATAAAGCAACCTATTCAAAAAGAATTATTGAAGCAATTATAAAAAATACGCGTGTAAAAGCAAGTGCTTTTGAAGCTTTTTTGTCGGCCGAAACCTATGCGCAATTAAATGAAAACTTATATCGTTTTCCTGGCTTTACTTTATCTGAACGTAGTATCCGATCCTACCCTTACAATACAGCCGCACATGTTTTAGGATATGTTGCGGAAGTGGATGTGAACTTTTTACAAAAACATGCCGCGGAAGGATACGAAATGGGTGATTATGCAGGCATGACCGGACTAGAGCGATTTTATGAACCAATTTTAATGGGTCAAAGAGGGGTAACCAGATTTTTAAGAGACAATAAAGGGAAAATACAAGGTGCTTATGAAAAAGGTATTTATGATACCCTAGCAATAGCAGGCAGAAATATTTTCACGAGTATGGATGTGGAAGTACAACAATTAGCTGAAAAATTATTACAACATAAAATTGGAAGTGCTGTTGCCATCAATCCAAAAACAGGCGGCATTATAGCCATGGCCTCGAGTCCGGGATACAATCCAAATTTATTAACTGGGAACCAACGTAGAAAGACGATTGGTAGATTATTATTAGATACCGCGCGCCCCATATATAACCGTGCGATTAAAGGGCAATATCCACCTGGCTCCACTTTTAAACCAATGGGTGCTTTGATTGCATTAGACGAGGGTTTGATTACACCCGCATATGGATATAATTGCCGTGGATCTTATGGCGCTTGCGGTGATCCGCGCAAATGTGAACACCACAATCCTGGTCATGCAGCCAATTTACAATTGGCATTAGCCTACTCTTGTAATTCTTACTTTTTACAAGTATTTAGAATGGCCATTGATAATCCACAATACCACAATGCAAAAAAAGGATATTTAAAATGGAAAGAATATATGAATGCATTTGGCTTTGGAAAAAAGTTAGGGGTTGATTTGCCAAGTGAAAATAGAGCCAATATCCCTGATACTGCGCAATACAATCGCGATTTTGGTGGTGCCAAATATTGGAACAGCTGTTATATGCTCACCTTAGGTATTGGTCAGGACCGAATGACAGCGACCCCGCTTCAATTAGCCAATGCAATGGCCTACCTAGCCAATTCGGGATTCTACTACACACCCCATTTTGTAGATAGTATCGAAAACGAAGATGAAGAAGATAAGGTGATGCTTGAAAAATACAGAACTAAAATTGAAGTAACTAAAATTGCAAAACAATATTTTGATGTTATCAAAGAAGGCATGCATGATGTTACAGTGATTGGTACTGCTGCATTTATCAAAGTGCCTGGACACGAATTTTGTGCTAAAACTGGAACTGCACAAAACCCACATGGAAAAAATCACTCCTTATTTGTTTGCTTTGCTCCAAAAGACAATCCCAAAATTGCGGTAGCAGTCGTGGTGGAGAATGCAGGTTATGGTGCCACTTGGGCTGGTCCAATTGCGGGACTCATGATGGAAAAATATTTAAATGATACTTTAACCAGTGAGAGTAAATTAAAAGCTGAAAATTTATCTAATGTGGACTTAATGCCTGCTGCGATTAAAAGCTGGTATGTTCGCAACAATAAAACAGAAATGCTAACTCCTTTTGAATATAACAACGATGAGCTAGCTGATGTATGGGATATGGAAATGTTATCTGAAATTGCACCGACGAAACTAGCATTGGACACCCCGAAAAAAATAGACACCCTCCCTATAATACCCCCATCCAAACCAGCACCTTCACGCAAAGTAAGCAAGGAAACTGCACTTGACCCATTACAAAAAAAGAAAAAAGCAACGAAGAAAAAAAATGGTAAACTATAACAATAATAACTTTTCTAAGGGGACCGACTTCGCGGTAATATTATTATATGTAATAATGGTTGCTATTGGTATTTTATGCATTTTCATGGTGGAGTATAACCCCAATTTAAATTGGAGTAACTCTTTTTTAACAGCAAAGACCAATTATAGCAAGCAAATCTATTTTGCCATATTTTGCGCTTTCATTGCCATTTTTATCCTACTCATGGATAGCAAGGTATTTACTGCACTCTCTAATGTTTTGTATGTTTTGGGAATTTTACTAATGCTGGCAACTTTTGTTTTAGGAAAGGATATCAATGGATCTAAAAGCTGGATACCCATTGCAGGCGGCTTTAATTTACAGCCTGCTGAATTATGTAAAATATTTACAGCATTAATCTTAGCTAAGTTTATTTCAAAACCAGAAACCGACTTTTCTAAATTAAAATCGCACCTGATTGCAGGCGCCATGATTGTACTACCTGCGATTTTATCTGTGATGCAACATGAGCTTGGCTTAGCATTAGTATATAGTGCATTTATATTTGCCATGTACCGAGAGGGGCTTCCACCTATTATTTTAGTGGCGTTGTTATCATTTGCCATCTTAGTGATAGCTACTTTATTATTAGACCCTACCGTATTATCTATTATCATCTCTGTGATAGCAGGATTATTTATTATCAATCTGATCAAAAAATTTAAAAGAAATAGAAAATCAATACTAGTCATTATATCCATTTGGGCGATTTGTTTCGGGACCATTAAATACATTGTGCCTTATATTTTCAATAATGTATTAGAGTGTTATCAAAGC
>RFZW01000140.1 GCA_009920495.1 Chitinophagia bacterium | reverse complement strand
TTAATAATGAACGGGTTTCGTTACAATTTTGTCAAAATGATGCTTATTTTTTATAAAGTACTGCCAAACCAAGGATCCCCCATATACACCCTGAAGCGATTTCATAGGTTTTGTATTTTCGGTCCTTTTTATCTTTCCTGATATAAAATTACCGAAGAAGGAGAAATGCGCCTTGGCAATAGCCATAAAAAAGGACAAATCTCCACTTAATAGCCCTTTGTAAGCGGATATAGCATCCAACCCAAGCCTCATTGGTATTTTCCATACTAATTCACTTAAGGGCAAGTTTTTAGCTAGCATGATCAAATTATTCCTAAAATTCAAAAACACCTTTCTACCCCCTTTAGGTAAAGTACCTCCACCCACATGATAAACCACTGAACTCGGGCAAGCAAATAATTGATGGCCATTTAACTGCATTCGCCAACAAAGGTCTATTTCTTCTTGATGTGCAAAAAACTGCGCATCAAACCCTTTTAATTTATGGAATAAGGAGGATCTGATCATCATACACGCGCCAGTTGCCCAAAAGATAGGGGCAACGGAATCATATTGCTGCTGATCTGTTTCACATATATCAAAAACGCGACCTCTTGAAAATGGATACCCTAATAGGTCAATCCATCCGCCTGCTGCGCCCGCATATTCAAATTTAGTTGGATGATCCTTTGCTAAAATCTTAGGTTGACAAGCCCCGATACTCGGATTAGATTCTAATAAATCAACCATGGGTTGTATCCAATTGGGCGCCACTTGTACATCTGAATTTAGAAGTACATAATAGTCACTGATTACTTGCTTCAATGCCCAATTATATCCACCAGCAAAACCTTCGTTTTTATTATTCAATATTACTTTAACAGAGGGAAACTGATGTGCTAATACTTCCAATGAATTATCTGTGGACCCATTATCAGCAACAATAATTTCAAATGCATCATACTGGGTAGCTATTACCGACGGCAAAAACTCCTGTAGGTATTTTACACCATTAAAATTTAAAATAACAATTGAAACAGTTGGTTGCAAAGGGAAATGTTTTAGCGAATGTACCACCAAATCTTTGGAATTTGCACTAAAAAAACTAATTTGCATACATGAAAAAAGGCCTTTTTTTATTTGCTAATTTAGATTTTCTAAATCATCCCTTGGGGTTAGTTTAACCTCCCCTATTATTTTGTTCAAACATCCCAATTTCTATTTTGGATGTTCCTATTTTCTTTTTTTACTTTTAATCGTTTCATTATGAATCATACGAATCCATTAAGTGATGCTGCTTTAAAATATTTAGCACTTGAAGATCAGTTTGGTGCACATAACTACCACCCCATTCCCGTAGTCATCGAAAAAGGCGAAGGTGTTTTTTTATATGATGTGGATGGAAAAAAATATTACGATTTTTTGAGTGGTTACTCTGCAGTAAATCAAGGTCACTGTCACCCGGCGATTATTAAAACTTTACAAGAACAAGCTAGCAAATTGACTTTAACCTCTCGTGCTTTTCATAATAATTTATTAGGCGAATATGAAAAGTATATCAACTCTTATTTTGGTTATGATAAAGTATTGCCAATGAATACTGGTGTAGAAGGTGGTGAAACAGCAATTAAATTAGCAAGACGATGGGGTTATAATGTAAAAGGCATCCCAGAAAATCAAGCAAAAATTGTTTTTGCGGAAGGTAATTTTTGGGGACGCACATTGGCTGCAATTTCATCTTCAACTGACCCCAGTAGCTATCAAGGATTCGGACCTTATATGCCAGGATTTGGTTTAGTCCCTTATAATGATTTAATCGCGCTCGAAAAAGCATTTCAAGATAACACGGTTGCTGCATTTATGGTTGAACCCATTCAAGGCGAAGCTGGTGTTGTAATACCATCGGATGGTTATTTAAAAGGCGTGCGTGACTTATGCACGCATTACAATGTATTAATTATTGCAGATGAAATCCAAACTGGTTTAGCACGAACTGGAAAAATGCTAGCATGTGATCATGAAAATGTTCGCCCAGATATTTTAATATTAGGAAAAGCATTGAGTGGAGGCACACTTCCCATTTCAGCAGTATTGGCCGACAATGAAATAATGATGCAAATTAAAGCTGGCGAACATGGATCCACCTATGGAGGTAATCCATTAGCCTGTGCTGTTGCAATGAAATCCTTAGAAATTTTAAAGTCGGAAAAAATGGCTGAGAATGCAGAAGCCATGGGGAAATTATTGCGTAGTGAATTAGCAAAATTAAATTCTCCATTAATAAAACAAATACGTGGCCGTGGTTTATTAAATGCTATTGTGATTAATCATAAAGATCCAGAAGTGTCCTGGGAACTATGCTTGCATTTACGTGACCAAGGACTTTTAGCCAAACCAACGCATGGAGATAAAATAAGATTTGCTCCTCCTTTAATTATTAATGAAGCTCAAATTTTGGAATCAGTAAAAATGATTGATGCCGCTTTAAAGAAATTATCCGTTTAATTAGGATATGCTTTTTAACTAGCTGACTTTTATTTTGGGTAAAAATGTCATTAATAAAATAAGACCTGATAAAATTATACATCCATATAATGCCCATTGCTTTTGTGGACACTCCCCCATTTGACAAGTAGATAGAATTAAATAATTACGGAATGACCATGCAAACAGGAATGCGCCAAAAACCATATTGAACCTTTTTGCCCATATAAAAGGTAAAGCAAAAAACAAAGCACCCAAGGCAGCAAAAAAGCATAAAAATTTTCCAGATTGACCAAAGGAACTTCCCACAGGATTCCAACCGGTAATTACCCAATGTCTACTTTCAATAATTATAAATGGTTGGGTGGTTGTGTAAATCAATGCTAAGCAAAGTAGTATACCGATGGTTTGAGAGTGCTTCATAATGTAAAATCTTAGGCAAAGTAACTACTTTTATTTGTGATTAAAATAGTCTTGATAAACTTCTATTGTCTTCTTTAATAACAATAGCCCAGAGGTCAGATATAAATAGATGGTTTTAAACTTCAATTCCCTATAGGTATCATTTTTGCTTATTTTATTTGTAATAATATCATAAAAATATATTGACAATATTGTTACTGTAAAAACTGTTAAAAAAATTAGTTCAATCATAAAATAAATTTAATCGTTATCTGCTTCCACTAAACACATTGTAAGGTTGTAAACTGTATATGCAATGCCTACCCAACTTAAAGATTTTAATCCGACTTTCATCACTAAACTGACTAAATTTTTAACGATAATTTTTCCTTCTACTTTTATTAAACCATAAACACCGGCCCCTAATCCGAAGATTTCTAACAAACAACCATTTAACTCTTGCCTATCAATTTCAATAGCCAAGATAGAACTCAGACTCATTATTTTGAATTTATTCTCATTTGACTTTGTCTGAGGATTAGATTTAATTTCGTTATTAAATACTAGCAGAGCTGCAATTATCAAACCTTTTTCATCTCCATCAATTTCCAAATTTAAGCTATCATATATAAGATATGTTTTTAGTAGCCCCTTAGAAATCAACAATAAAGGACTGATAAGTTCCTTAGCTTGATTCTCAAGTAGTATTTGACTTATTATACCAGACTTCGTTGAAATTTCAGGATCTATTTTATTTAAATCCTCAACTACTTTAATTAATACTTGCTTATAATTCACTAAAATTTGATCCTTATTATAGTTGATGCTTGATTCGCTTTTTACGCAAGCGCTGAAAAAAGTAAGGCATATTATGAAAAAGCCTACGGAAAATAAATTGTTTAGATAGAATTTCTTTTTTTTGTAATACATGATTTTTAATTAATATTTATAACCCCAATAAATCAAATATATCCGTCAAGGGATTACCAAATAATGTATTAATTCTTAATATTTAAGGGGCAAAATACCCCCTCAGATTATCCCCCCAACTTTCGAAAGCGAGCTTTTAGCGGATGAGCTCCTCATTTTATTCGTCGCTCAGCCGCTTCGGCTATCTCGTCTTACCCAAAGCCTTTCCAACACAAATCGTTAATTTGTATTGGGCTTTTTTCATTCTCGTCAGCTTACACAAGCTTGCTTGTGCCGCTGCTTCAAATGAAAAAAGCCTCCTCCGATTATCGGAGGAGGCTTTGTATCGAGGTCCCGAGCGGATTCGAACCGCTGTGGGAGC
>RFZW01000139.1 GCA_009920495.1 Chitinophagia bacterium | reverse complement strand
GAGCCTTTTAAAAGGCTCTTACTTATTGCATCATATTTTAATAATATACATTAATGTACTTTAAATATTTTATTGTTTTGTGTATTTTGATTTCATTGAGTTGTTCAAAGTCAACTATATCTAAAACAATTGATCCACCGCCTAGTAATACTGTTATACCAAGTTATGAATTAACTTGGCAAGATAATTTCGATGCACCTAAATTGGATCAAACTAATTGGTATCATCGTTATCCAGGAGTTCGTCATGATGGATTTAATGACACCACTTCAGTAAGTTTGGATGGATTAGGCAATTTAATCATTAAGGTATACTCTGATACCATTGCAGGAATTATAAAACACCATACTGGAATGGTAGCGACCTCAAAGGAATATAAATATGGAAAATGGGAAGTACGCGCAGCCTTTATTAATAAATCTGGATCATGGTCTGCCTTTTGGCTTCAAAGCGCAACAATGGGAACACCAATTGGTAATCCACAATTGGCTGGGATGGAAATTGATGTTGTTGAGACTTTAAATAATGATGGGCGTGTTCATCAAAATTTACACTGGGATGGTTACGATGTAAATCATAAAACTACAGGATTTATCACTGGCGATTTAGGAGCAAATAGTGGTGCATATCATATTTATACTTTAGAGTGGACACCCACTTTTTACAAATTTTTTGTAGATGGGGCATTGACATGGACTTATACTGCTAATATTTCACAACGTTCTGAATTTATGATTTTAAGTTCCGAAGTAAAAAATTATGCTATTGGTTCATGGGCTGGGCCTATCAATGCTGGGGGATTTGGGACATTCAAAAATTCACAAACGATCATGAAGGTTGATTATGTTAAATACTATAAATTATTATAATGAAATTAGTTAAAATTATTGCTCATTTTTTTGTTGTATTCTTACTTTTTTTTATTTCGATAGATGCAAGCGCTTACGATCCTAGAAATTTGTTACAAAAGAAAGCTACAGTTAATGAATTATTATCTATGCTTTCTACTAAATCAGAATGGATTAAATATCCGGCTTATCAGGATCGCAAAGGATGGGATGCCTACACGGGGAATTTAAAATTAAAATTAATTCAGGACGGAGAAAAAAATCTTAATTATACTTGGAAAGTAGTCAAGGCTACAGATTATCTAGAATTTGAAAAAAGTGGTAACCGGACAATAATGGAAAACCCTTTTGGCCAAAATAATAATGCATTAAGTAGTTTATTGTATGCAGAATTAGCGGAAGGGCAGGGGCGCTTTATGAATCAAATTATTAATGGTATTTGGCATACTTGTGAAATGTCAACTTGGGTTTTATCCGCACACCTTCCTGTTCAAAAATCAAAACGTTCTTTGCCAGATATAAAAGAGGAAATTATTGATTTAACCTCAGGAGATTTAGGATCTTTTTTGTCCTGGACTTGGTATTTTTTGCATGATGAATTAGATAAAGTTAACCCATCCATCGCTGCTAGATTAAAATCAAACATACAGCAAAGAATTTTAGTGCCCTATATGGCACGAGATGATTATTGGTGGCAGGCATTAAATTACAAACCTGGCATGATGGTGAACAACTGGAATCCATGGTGTAATTTTAATGTGCTTACTTGTTTCTTATTACTAGAAGAAAATCCAGCTAATTTAGCTAAGGCAGTTTATAAAACGATGCGTAGTACCGATCAGTTTATAAATTATGTCAAAGAAGATGGCGCTTGTGAGGAAGGACCCTCTTATTGGGGGCATGCAGCCGGTAAAATGTATGACTACTTACAGCTTTTACATGATGCAACCAAGGGCAAGCTTTCGATATTTGATGAGCCTATTGTAAAAAATATGGGAGAGTATATTGCACGCAGTTATGTAGGAAATGGTTGGGTTGTAAATTTCGCGGATGCCTCAGCAAAGGCTGGTGGTAATCCGGGTTTAATATTCAGGTATGGGAAAGCTGTAAATAGTAATGGTATGCAATCTTTTGCAAATTACCTTTTGGGAGGGAAAACGCAGTGGACTGATATAAATGAAAGCAGAGATTTTTTTAGAACTATGGAAAATATTAAAACAGCTAGCGATATATTTTCTGTAAAACCTTCCCTTTTAAGTGAAAAATTTTCATGGTATCCTAATACCGAGTTTTGTTATATGAAAAATAATAATAATTTCTTTTTCGCATCTAAAGGAGGGTATAATAATGAAAGCCATAATCATAATGACGTTGGGACATTTTCTTTGTACATAGATACTTTGCCTGTTTTTATTGATGCAGGAGTGGGCACCTATACAAGACAAACTTTTAGTGATGAACGATACACTATTTGGACAATGCAAAGTGATTATCATAATCTTCCTATGATTAATGGAATGCCTCAAAAATTTGGTGCTGAATATAAATCGTCTAATGTGAAATTTGATGAAGCACACAGTGAGTTTAGCATGAATATTGCTAATGCTTATACCAAGGAAACTGGAGTAGTCGATTGGAATCGAAAATACACATTAACGGAAAAGTCTCTCATCATTGAAGATCAATTTGAATTAAATGCACTTAAATCGCCCAACCAAATTCATTTCATGACATGGGCAAAACCGATCATCTCCGATAATGGCTTAGTGACTTTGCAAAAGTTAGGAAAGCAAGTGAATATGAATTATGACGCTTCTGTTTTTGAACTTAAAATAGAACCTATTATTTTGAGTGATACTCGGTTATCTAATGTATGGGGTTCTGAAATTTACAGAATGGTTTTTACAGCAAAAAAGCAAACCTTAAAAGGGAAGTACAAGTTTGCCATTAGTAAAGGGTAAAACATTTATGGGCCTTTGATAAAAAAAATTAAACATTTTAATGAAAAAAATAATCATACTTCTCACAATACTTCCTTCATTACTTTTTGCAAAAAGTAACCTTATAAAAGATTCTTTATTTATAAGTGAAAACTTTAAAAATGCGCAAAAACATTTAAATAAAATGTTACAAGTAGCCGATGTAAAAGCGCTTCAGTATCCAAGAACAATTAATAAGAATGGAGTGTTAGTTACTACAGATATGTATGATTGGACGCCTGGTTTTTTTCCTGGGTTACTTTGGAATACCTATGAATTTAATCAAGATGATAAATTACAAGCGGAAGCAATTAAATGGACTCAAAGTTTAGAGCCATTAAAAAACTTTGAAGAACATCACGATTTAGGTTTTATGATGTATTGTAGTTACGGGAATGCATATCGATTTACCAAAAATAAATTATATAAAGATATTTTAGTGCAATCAGCACGATCATTAAGTACTAGATATAATGCAACTACCGGATCAATAAAATCATGGAACACCTTTAATTCTTGGCATGGGAATAAAAAATACAGTTTCCCTGTTATCATTGATAATATGATGAATTTAGAATTATTATTTTTTGCTAGTGC
Organism: Chitinophagia bacterium; assembly: GCA_009920495.1. GTDB lineage: Bacteria > Bacteroidota > Bacteroidia > Chitinophagales > Chitinophagaceae > Sediminibacterium. The sequence goes on along the minus strand of RFZW01000139.1, from coordinate 799 downwards.
AGTCACTGGTGATACCTCTTTTAAGCATATCGCATTGACACACGCTTTGAACACAATGAAAAATCAAATTCGAAGTGATTATAGTTCTTATCATGTTGTCTGTTACGATACATTAACTGGCAAAGTAGAAGGTACAGAAACTGCACAAGGGTTAGCAGACAATTCTACTTGGGCTAGAGGCCAGGCTTGGGGTATCTATGGATTTACGATGGTTTATCGGGAGTCCAAGGATAAGCGGTTTTTAAAAACTGCACAAGGGATGGCGGATTATTTCATAAATCATCCCAATTTACCTGCAGATAAAGTACCGTATTGGGATTTTAATTTATTAGAAAAAGGATATATTCCTGGTGTTAATTCTAATGCAAACAATGTCAATGATTTATTTAGAGATGCATCTGCTGCATCTATTACTGCTTCAGCATTACTAGAACTAAGTTTATATTCAGGGGTGAAAGGGAAGAAGTATTATGATTTTGCTATTCAAATATTACATTCTTTAGCTAGCGCTAACTACATGGCAACACCAGGTACTAATGCCAATTTTATACTTAAACATAGTGTAGGGAGTATTCCGCATAACGGTGAAATAGATGTTCCTTTGATCTATGCTGATTATTATTTTTTAGAAGCTTTGAATAGGTATAATCAAATGAGTCAGGGAAAGCCATTTCCATTTTGGGTAAAAAAGTAACTATATAAAAAATCCTTCCCCCATTCCGGACTGCCGTTTTTCGCTTTGCTCAAAACGTCTTCCTTAACTTCTACGAGGGGCGTATTCAAAGCCTCAACCTTTCAG
>RFZW01000138.1 GCA_009920495.1 Chitinophagia bacterium | reverse complement strand
GGGAAATTAATCCCCTTTTTAAAGTATTGTAATTAATTAAGCGTGTAATTTATCTTTCTTCGCTAACAATTCTTCCACTGTTTCGTTGTATTGGTCATCATGTACGCAACAATCAACTGGACAAACAGAAGCACATTGTGGTTCTTCATGAAAACCTTGACACTCTGTACATTTATTAGCAGTGATATAATAAGTATCAGCAGCAATTGGCGCAATACGTTGTCCTGCATCCACTGAAGTTCCATCCATTAAACTAAATGCACCTTTTACTGTAGTTCCATCTGCCATTGCCCATTCAACGCCACCCTCATAAATTGCATTATTTGGACATTCTGGTTCACAAGCGCCACAGTTGATACATTCGTCGGTTATTTTGATTGCCATAAAATTTTTTTAAAAATTAGTGATGTACTTTTGTAGGCATAAAGATACAATACAAGCATGAATTTACAAACAAGATTAAATAGTTTTTTTTTACTAAAAGACAGATTATTGGACGTTAATAATGAAGCATTAATTCAAGCCAAAGCGAGCGCCTACAATCAAAATTCCTGGTTTTTACCTGACTTTATTGAAAAGGCCATTACTCAAATTGCCAACCAATTTTTAACTAGGGATGCCTTAATGGATTGGACCGCCGCTTATCCTCAGATTGCAGATAAAATGACCCATAAAAAAGTGGGCATTGTAATGGCAGGGAATATACCCCTGGTTGGATTCCATGATTTATTAAGCACCCTCATTGCAGGGCATACTGCTGTGGTCAAACTATCATCCAAGGACACTGTTGGAATGGAATATATCATCCACACTTTAATCGATATTGAACCCCAATGGAAAGATCATATAATTGTGCAAAACCATTTAAAAGATTGCGATGCCTATATAGCAACTGGAAGCAATAATACCAGCAGGTATTTTGAACAGTATTTTGGGAAATACCCGCATATTATTAGATCGAACAAGACCTCTATTGCGATATTAGATGGCGGCGAAAGCACTGCCGATTTGGATTTATTAGCCGATGACATGATGCTATATTTTGGGAGAGGCTGTCGCAATGTAACGCAGGTTTGGGTACCTGAAGGTTATGATTTTATACCCTTATTAAATGCCTTGAAAAAGTATAATTATATAATTGATGAGCATAAATACCGACATAATTACGACTACCAATTGGCACTTTTAATGATGACCCGTCAATTTTACATGGACACCAATGCCATTTTGTTAAGTGAAAACCCTTCCCCTTTTGCAGCTATCGCTCAAATTCACTACCAATTTTATACCCCTGGCAAAACTCCAATTGTCAATCCATCGGAAATTCAATGTATTGTTGGAAAAGGTGGCTTGTCCTTTGGAAGCCTTCAAAAACCTAGCTTACAACAATATGCAGATGGTGTGGATACCCTATCCTTTTTAACCAGTTTATAAGGGGTCACCATTACATTTTCTATCGTAGATTTAGGGTAGCGTCTTTTATTCACGAATAATTTCGTAAATATTTTGTTAAAGCTTATATTTGATTTTGTGACATAATTTCTGCTGCATTAATTTTGTACCCGAAGTGGTATACAATTTGATATAATAGATTAAAAAAATAATGACATGACGAACTTGAATTTTAAAAACATTTTGGCAATTATCGGTATTAGCTTTGCAACTACTTTCGTAAGTATTTGGGGGTATTCCAAATGGATAAAACCAAGCTCCTCTTTTGATAGCAATAACCAATTGCCTACCAATTATGCTAGTTTTTTTGACGGGAATGCACCCGCATCTACCGTCGATTTTACACCAGCCGCTAGTTCGGCTTCGCCTGCAGTAGTGCATATCAAAACAAAAACAAATGCAAAACGTGTTGATGCAAATCAACAAAGACAAAGAAATCCTTTTTCAGATTTTTTTGGTGATGATGATATGTTCGGCGATTTTTTTGGAGGCCCAAGAGTAATGCCTGAACAAAGAGCAAGTGGAAGTGGTGTATTAATTACCGCGGATGGTTATATTGTAACCAACAACCACGTGGTGAATGGTGCTGATGAAATAAATGTAACATTGACCAATAAAAAATCTTACAAAGCAAAAGTCATTGGCACTGACCCTAGTAGTGATTTAGCGGTCATTAAAATTGAAGCCGCAGGTTTACCTTATATTGTATATGGAAACAGTGATGAAATTAAATTAGGTCAATGGGTACTCGCTATTGGATATCCTTTGAATTTAGATGTTACAATTACTGCAGGAATAATAAGCGCAAAAAATAGAAATATTAATATTAATGCACGTCAAAGTGATCGCCCAGTTGAAACTTTTTTACAAACGGATGCAGCAGTGAACCAAGGTAATAGTGGCGGTGCTTTAGTAAATACAAGTGGTGAACTGGTTGGAATAAATTCAGCAATTGCATCTCCTACAGGATCCTATGCAGGTTATTCATATGCAATACCGGTAAATATTGTTAAAAAAGTAGTTACAGATATTGTAAAATTTGGAACCGTACAACGCGCTTATTTAGGCATCTCCTACCCTAAGGATGATTTACCTGAATCAGAAATCAAAAAGATAGATGAAGAGTATCATATTAAAACCAATGAAATACAAGGCGTACTCGTAACTGATGTTGTGGATGGTGGTGCAGCAAAAGCAGCAGGCATGAAAAAAGGGGATATCATCACCAAGCTAAATGGTGTTGCCATTAAATCATCTCCTGAACTACAAGAACAAATTGCGAGGTATAAACCTTCAGATAAAATAAGTGTGCAAATTAAAAGAGATGGGAAGGAAATGACATTCAATGCCACCCTTAAAGCAAAAATTGGAGATGATGTGAACTTGGCTTCAAGTAGCAAAGCTGCTGAAAAGCTAGGTGGTAAACTAGAAACCGTGGACAAAACAACTGCTGAAAAAAATGACTTGTCTGGCGGAGTTGTCGTGAAAGAATTAGGCAATGGTATACTTGGTAAAAGCAGGGTTGAAAAAGGATTCGTTATTACACAGGTAAATGACAAAAACGTGAATAATGTTGAAGAATTTTATGAAGCTTTGAAAAAAGTAACAAGTGCGAGTATCAAACTTTCAGGAATTTATCCTGGCTATTTTGGGAACTATGCGTTTGTATTAAACTTGAATGACTAAATAAATAATTTCAAATAAAGCTTGGGTTAACGAAAGGGGCCCCGATTTATCGGGGCCCCTTTCGTATATAAAACTCAGTATATCATTTACACTTCCTTCTCTTTCATTTGTTTCCAAATATTATCTTTTTCAACCAAGGACATTTTCGCTAAATCCAATCCATTGTCTTTGGCGTATTTTTCCATGAGCTCAAAACGATGTTTAAATTTCTTATTTGTTTTCTCTAGTGCAGTTTCAGGATCAATGTTTAAAAAACGCGCATAATTAATCATACTAAACAATACATCGCCAAATTCTTGCTCCATTTTTAGCTGATTGTTTGCCTCAATTTCCACTTTCATCTCTGCAATCTCTTCTTCAACCTTTTCCCAAACCTGTTCTTTATTTTCCCACTCAAATCCAACATGTTTTACTTTTTCCTGAATCCTTAAAGCTTTTACCATCGCAGGTAAACTATTGGGCACCCCACTTAAAATTGTTTTATCTCCCTTGCCTTCTTGTAATTTTAATTGTTCCCAATTCCTTTTTACATCGTCGTCATTTGCCACTTTAACATCGCCATAAATATGTGGGTGACGATGAATTAATTTTTTTGAAATGGCTTCTATAGAATCTTGCAAAGTAAATTTTCCTTGCTCTGTTCCAATCTTGGCATAAAACAATACATGTAATAAAATATCTCCCAACTCCTCCTTTATGCCATCCCAATCCTCTTCAACAATTGCATCTACCAATTCATATAGTTCCTCAATGGTATTGCTGCGTAAACTATGTATGGTTTGTTTTTTATCCCATGGGCACTTTTCACGAAGCGTATCCATGATTTCAACTAGTGCTAAAAAGCTTTTGGTTAAATTTTCCTGAGTCATAATTATTATAAATTCCGATGCACACAAGATAGCAAAAAAAATCCCTTCCAATAAAATTGGAAGGGATTGTGCCCCAGGCGGGAATCGAACCCGCACGGGCGTTGCGGCCCACAGGATTTTCTTACTACTATGGTTTTCACCACCCTACTCCGGTTTGTAGTCTGGACTATGCCTTCACCGTATCTTTCGATTTAGGTGCTCCGTGTCTAGTCTCTACACGTTCCCTTTCGGGCTTCGCTCGGTATTCCCAGTTT
>RFZW01000137.1 GCA_009920495.1 Chitinophagia bacterium | reverse complement strand
AGAAGCATGCAAGATCGCGCACAACAATTAAGTGTTGAAATTGATGAAGTAAATCATCGCTTAGAATTAATTGCCAAATCATCCAACCTTTCCTTGCAGTTGTATGGTTGGTATATTCAACACGGACATGCACGTAATGATGAAGACAGAATTGAACTTGACAAGCTCATGCATGATCCCATCATGGACTTAGTAAAATCATCTAATGGATTTTATGAAAACTTATATCGTTACCAATGTTATTGTTGGTATGGTTTTATAACTCAGGATTTTTTATTGCACTATAGGTATTCTCAAAAATGGGTGGACTTGTTTGATACAAATGAGAATATGAAACAAATTGAAACAGCACAGTATATTAAAGGACTGCATAATTTAATTACTTCGCATTTTGATTTAAAAAACTTTCAAAAATTAAAGGAAACTATTTCCATTTTAGAAAATTATAGTGAAACACCCATTGTTTTAAATAACAAAAACAACCTCATTCAAAGTTTTATTTATTTATACATTGCAAAAATAAATCAGCACTTTTTAGAGGGTAGTTTTAGCGAGGGATTAGCCATGATACCCGCCATGGAAGCCAAGTTGAAGGAAATTGAATTGTACCTAGATAGTCACCGTATACTGGTGTTTTACTATAAAATTGCTTGTTTGTATTTTGGTGCAGGAAAGCCTGCCAAAGCGATTGATTATTTAAATAGAATTATCAACTGGAAACTGAATCTGCGGGATGATATTCAATGTTACGCACGTTTATTACATTTGATTGCACACTATGAATTAGGCAATACCGACGTAGTCAATTATTTATCCAAATCGGTGTATCGTTTTATGTATAAAATGAAAAACCTAAGTACGGTGGAAGAAGTGCTATTTAATTTTTTAAGAAAGTCCATTCAAAAAGGTGGGGAAGAAAATAGCTTGTTAAGTAATAAAGAAATAATTAAAAAATCATTTATTCATTTACTCGAAACATTGCAACCACTTACTGGTAATAAATTGGAAAGCCGCGCTTTTATGTACTTGGATATTATTTCCTGGTTGGAAAGCAAAATTCAGGACAAACAAGTACAAACAATTATTAAGGAAAAGTTTTTAGCAAACGCGTAATCAGTTACACATACATTGCGTCAATTTCTTTTTCAAAATGCGATAGAATTACTTTTCGTTTGATGCTCATTTTGGGTGTCATCTCATCATAAGCAATACCCCATTCTCTTGGCATCAATGTGAATTTTTTAACCTGTTCTACCTGATTAAACAATTGATTATACTCACTGACTGCATCTTCGTAAAGCGCTAATACCATTGAATTTTTTATGACTTCCTCATTGCTCGTAAACTGAATACCATGTTGCTTTGTCCACTCTTTTAATTTTGCAAATGAAGGCACAATTAAAGCACTTACAAAACGCTTATTATCACCCACCAACATGATTTGCTCGACGAATGGACTTTCCTTCATCTTATTTTCAACAGGTTGCGGTGCAACATATTTGCCGCCACTGGTTTTAAATAATTCTTTTTTTCGATCGGTGATTTTTAAATAGCCCCCTGCTTCTTCTACACCAATATCGCCTGTATGCAACCAACCATCAATAATGGTTTCGGCGGTTAAATCAGGGCGCTTATAATAACCTTGCATTACACTTGGACCGGCCACACATATTTCTCCATCCGCTTCTAACTTATAGTCAACTCCTTCAATTACTTTTCCTACGGTTCCAAATTTAGTACCGCCGGGAGTTCTCATATTTAAACTAATGATGGGGCTGTTTTCAGTTGGACCATAGCCTTCATAAACTGGGATTTGTGCAGCATTAAATATGCGTAATAATTTTACTTGACATGCAGCACCACCTGTAACAATAAATTTTACATTGCTTCCAACGGCTTCGCGCCATTTTACAAATATTAATTTATTAGCCAGTTTTAATTGCGTACGATACCACCAGCTACCCGGGGTTAAATTGTCATACTTTTCACCCAAGGCAACTGCCCAAAAAAATAATTTTCTTTTTACGCCAGTCAACTCCTCTCCCTTCGTCATTATTTTTTCAAACATTTTTTCTAATAACCTTGGCACGGTTGAAAAACAATCCGGAGAAACCTCTTTTAAATTTTCTCCTATGGTTTCTAAACTTTCTGCATAATAAATACTCATGCCACTAAACATATAGATATAGGAAGCAACTTTTTCAAAAATATGATTCAATGGTAAAAAACTTAACACCTTTTGTTCGGGCGCATCATAAAAAGGAAATGATTTTTTTCCCATCATCAAATTGAAGTACACATTTTTATGCGTAAGCATGACACCCTTAGGTGTACCCGTTGTACCTGAAGTATAAATAAAAGTGGCTACCTGATCCACTGGTATTGTTTTTTTAATTACCTGAACTTGTGAAATAATAGCTGCATCCTTATTAAATAAACTAGTCCAATGTTTGGCACCCGCTATCTTATCAAAAGTGTATACCTCTTTTAAACAAGGAACCTTATCCTTGATGGACATTACTTTATCATATAGTTCTTGATTACTCGCAAACATATATTGTACCGATGCATCAGTTAAAATAAAAGTAAGTTCCAATGGGTTGGTCGTTGGATAAACGGGCACCCAGATAACACCAATTTGTTGGGTTGCCATATCTGCAATTAGCCATTCAGGGCGATTGCTACTGATGATGGCAATTTTATCACTTCCCTCGGCTGTAAAATTATTGCCTGATAAACCTAAGGTTAATAAGCCTGCGCTTAGCTCATTGACAGTTTGTGCAACTTCCTGTGTTGAATACTTTCGCCATATTCCATTTTCTTTTCCAGCCAACATGGCTTCTTGCGGAAAATTGGTCAATTGATGATCAATACAATCAAAGAGTCTTTTGATTTCCATATAACAGGCAATTATTTACTTTACAAAATACAAAAATAGAAGCATAAAAAAAAGAATTTTCGTCAAATTAATCAATAAAAAAACCAACCGTAACGGTTGGTTTTCAATGATTTGCTATTTTAAAAACTTAATTTTAATAGTTCATTAAATCGCCGAGCTATATGGAGTCGGATTCAACAATTTTTTAAGAATGTATTAAGTGGGTCAATAAACCATCGCGCAATTTTGGCTCAAACCAAGTACTTTTTGGTGGCATTACTTCACCTGCATCTGCGATATTAAATAATTGATCAATGGTCACCGGATACAAACTAAATGCAATTGCCATATCACCACTATCAACACGTTTTTCCAATTCCCCTAATCCACGAATACCGCCCACAAAATCAATTCGCTTATCGGTGCGTTGGTCATGTATATTTAATAAAGTAGCTAAAATATTATTTTGTAAAATAGTGACATCTAACACACCAATCGGATCAGCGTCATTATACGTTCCTGGTTTTGCAATTAAACTATACCAAGTTTTATTTACATACATACCAAAATGATGCAATGCAGTTGGTTTAAAAGCAGTATCGCAAGTGGCTACTTCAAACTGATTAGATAAGGCTGCAATAAAAGTATCCAAAGTATGTCCATTCAAATCCTTTACCACACGGTTGTAATCCATGATTTGTAATTGATTGGCTGGAAATAGAGTAGTTAAAAAATATGGAGAGATCTTTTTTTCATCATCGCCCGCTTTGGTTTTATTTTCTTCGCGTAATGCAACCAATACTTTTGCTGCTGATGCTGCGCGGTGATGTCCATCGGCGATATAAGTACAAGGCACTTCTGTTTCAAAAATAATTGTGATTTGATCAATCACTGTTTCATCACTCACCGCCCACACCGTATGCTGTATACCATCATCCGCAGTAAAATCGTATACTGGTGTTTTGTTGGTTTTCCATTTTTCAATCAAAGTATCAATACTTGCTTGATTACGATAAGCTAAAAAAACATTTCCTGTTTGTGCACCTGTGGTTTTGATATGATTGATGCGATCCAATTCTTTTTCAGGACGTGTAAACTCATGCTTCTTAATGATATCATTATTATAATCATCAATGCTGCTTACACAAACCAATCCTGTTTGTGCGCGACCATCCATGATTAATTGATAAATATAATAACATGGTTTTGATTCTTTGAATAACACATCACGTTGAATAAATGCAGTTAAATTATTTAATGCTAACTCATACACTTCTGTACTATGAATATCAATCGTTTCTGGTAATCCAATTTCACTTTTCGTGATATGTAAAAATGAATAAGCATTTCCTACTGCTTCTACTTTTGCTTCCGCACTATTTAAAACATCGTATGGTTTGCTTGCAACTTGCTTTGCTAATTGAGGCTGTGGACGCACTGCT
>RFZW01000136.1 GCA_009920495.1 Chitinophagia bacterium | reverse complement strand
AATGGTTTGGCCCTATACAATCTGAAGTGGGCCCAGATGGTAATGTTTGGATTACTGATTGGTATGACTTTATTATCCAACACAACCCTACCCCTAAAGGTTTTGATAATGGCAAAGGGAATGCACATATTAACCCATTACGTGATCATGAACGTGGTCGTATTTATCGTTTGGTATATAAGGATGGTGCTGTAAATGCCCCCATTAGTTTAGATAAAAATGACAAGGCAGGATTATTAAAAGCATTAAGTAACAATAATATGTTTTGGAGAACCACTGCTCAAAGATTATTGGTTGAAAATAAAGACCCATCTGTTGCTCCAGATTTAATTAATATTATCAATACAAGCCAAGTGGACGCCGCTGGTGTGAATGCTCCTGCAATACATGCTTTATGGACTTTACATGGTTTAGGTTTATTAAAAAATAATGTAAATGCCATTAGCGCTGCAACAAAAGCATTAAGCAACAATTCTGGCGGTGTGCGTAAAGCTGCGGTAGAAGTACTCAAAGAATCACCTACCGCATTAAAAGCATATCAAAATGCAAAAGTTTTTGATGATAATGATTACAGAGTTCGTTTAGCCGCAGTAATTGCCATTGCCGACATGAAACCATCTACAGAAGCATATACCATTTTGAATAAAATGTTATTGGTTAAAGAAAATACAGATGATAAGTGGATTAATCTTGCATTAAGATCCGCAAGAGGGGCACATATCAAAATGAGCAAAGAAAAAAATGCAGTAGCCACGATTATTGACCAAACCATTAATATTTCAGTGATTAAAAATCAAATGAAATATGACTTAACAGAATTCACTGTTAAAGCAGGCAGTACCATTAAAATTAATTTTATCAATGTGGATTATATGCAACACAACTTATTAATATTAAGACCAGGTTCAAAAGAAAGAGTGGGCGCAGCCGCTGATAAAATTGCCATGGATCCCAATGGCGCTGAATTAAATTACATTCCTAAAATGTATGAAGTACTTCACGCTACCCCATTAGTAAATCCACAAAAAACATTTTCAATGACCATTAATGTTCCTGACAATGTTGGCGACTACCCTTATATATGTTCCTTCCCTGGTCATTGGAGAATCATGAATGGTGTTATGAAAGTAATTGCAAAATAAATTAACTATGAAAAAAATAAATATTGCTATTGTTGGCTTAGGCTTTGGTGCAGAATTTATCCCTATATATCAAAAGCATCCACTGGCGAACATGTATGCCATTTGTCAAAGAGACGAAGCTAAATTAAATGCGATTGGTGATGCGTTTAATATTGAAAAAAGATATTCCAACTTTGATGAGCTATTAAAGGATGCAAATGTGGATGCAGTTCACATTAATACACCCATTCAAAGTCATGCGGAACAAACCATCAAAGCATTAAATGCTGGCAAACATGTTGCATGCACCGTACCAATGGCTACAACGGTAGAAGAATGTCGTTTAATTTGTGAAGCGGTTCAAAAAAGTGGCAAAACATATATGATGATGGAGACGGTGGTGTATAGTCGCGAGTATCTTTTTGTAAAAGAAATGTTCGATAAGGGTGAATTAGGAAAAATTCAATTTGTTAGAGCATCTCACCAACAAGAAATGGCAGGATGGCCAGGCTATTGGGAAGGTTTACCTCCGATGCATTATGCAACCCATTGTGTTGGGCCGATTGTTGGATTAATTGGTAAGGAAGCTAGTCACGTTTCATGTGTTGGATCTGGAAGAATTGATGAAAATTTAATTCCAAAATACAACTCTTCTTATGCGGTTGAAAGCTGCCATATTCAATTTAGAAATTCAGATGTGGCTGGTGAAGTAACCCGTTCCTTATTTAATACAGCAAGACAATACAGAGAAAGCTTTGATGTATATGGTTCTAAAAAAAGCTTTGAGTGGTCGCTTGTAGAACATGAACAACCAGTGATACATACGGGCGAAACCCCATCGAGAGTAGCCGTGCCTGATTATGCCCATTTATTGCCAAAGGAAATACAATCTTTTACAATGCAAGGGGTATATGATTCTGATAGTAACCAACACTTATCTTTCATTCAAGGGTCAGGACATGGTGGATCCCACCCTCATTTGGTAAATGAGTTTTTGAAAGCTTTAAATGAAAATAGATCCCCTTTCCCCAATTCCAAACAATCGGCTAACATCACTTGTGTTGGCATTTTAGCACATGAATCCGCATTAAAAGGAGGCATAAAATTAGAGATGCCAGAATTTACATTCAATTAACTGATGAATGCTAGATATAAAGCTAACATAAATCATATTTTTGGGGATTTTTAGCTTCTATTTTTGTGTTGATATTATTTTTATCAACACAAAACATGAATCATGAAAATAGATTTAACAAAATACCATTTCTTTTCAAAAGTAGCCATTTATACGCTCGGTGTGGTATCCATTTTAATTGGAACCTACCATCTTTACCAACCAAATGAATTGCTTCTTTTTGTGCCATTTTTTTTACCTGGTGGCGAAATTTGGTCATACATGATGGGGGTTTCCTATTTTTTGGTTGGCGTATCATTCCTTTTTAATTACTATGTAAAGTTTACCAGCTATTTACTTGCCTTATTTTTGTTTTTATTTGTAGTATCAGTACATGTCCCCAATTATTTTTTTGCTGACACAAATGATATCAGAATATTTGCATTATTTAATATTTTAAATAATACCGCTATAGGCGCATTTGCGCTACATATTGGCGCTGGCGCACGTAATCAAAAATTACACTTTGAGGATAACGACTAATTGAATATTTTAATTAAATATCATAAAAGCACTAACTTCCAAAGCTTTTATAATCAATATATGTTGCATTTTATTAATATATGTATTAATTAAAATGCAACTTTATATTTTTTTCTATAAATTTAACTAACCAAAAAAAATATTATGAAAAAAGTATTAGGGATTTTATTTTTTTATTTTTGCTTTACAACAACGACTGTGAGCGCACAAGGCGGCGGTGGTGGTGGACAACAATTGGATCCAGCTGCAAGAGCTGCAATGATGAAAGAAAGATACAAAGCTTTAGGTTGCAATGATGTACAAGTAGATTCTGTGATGGCAATCACCAACGACTTTCGTCCGAAAATGATGGCATTAAGAGATTTAGATCAAGATGCAAGAGCTGAAAAAATGAAAGAAATTAATGACGAAAGAAACAAAAGACTAGAAAAAGCATTACCTGCTGAAATTGCAAAAAAAGTGATAGAAGCCATGTCCCAACAAAGACCAGGCGGCGGTCGTGCTCCTAACCAATAAATTGGTGATTACATAGCATTGAATAAGTAGTGTGCTATTTATTCCTAAGCCCAGCTAGTTTACTAGCTGGGCTTTTTTGTGCACTAATCAATATCATATATACTTATGACTCAAGTCACTATAATGCCCTTTACCAAATTATAAATTCGTTTAGGTGTTTCAATCTTTTCAAACAATTACATTGAAATAATAAAATAGCAATTATGAAAAACAAAATACTTATCGCCATTGATCTAGATGACGACTATTTGTATGTCATTAAAAAGGGGCTTGAATTGGCTCATTTAATGAACGCCAAAGTTATCTTAGCCTCCATCGTAAATATATATGTGAACTATATCCAACCTGATATGGCTACATCACCTATTCAGTGGGATGATATTTATAATTCTCAAATCGAATATACAGTTCAAGAGCTTGAAAAAATTAAGATGCAAAATAAAAATTTAGAAATAGATGTTTTTGTTGATAAAGGAAATGCTAAAACTGATATCATTGAAAAAGCAAATACAGAAAATGTAAATTATATGGTTATGGGAACGCATGGTCGCACAGGTATATCACATGTATTTATGGGTAGCACTGCGGAATACATCATTCGGCATGCAACCAAGCCAATTTTTGTAATTCCCATGAATACCTTAAAACATTAGTCCCAAATATAATTAGTTGTTTACTTTAAAATCCTTAATAGTACTTGGTAACCAAACCTGCATCGCATTGTTTCCTCGATTACTCCAAGCATAGTAAGGTATTGCCCTCACCTTTTGCATTAGGGAACTAACCGTGAATCCATCATTTGAAATTTGAATACATGGTAAATTAGCAATCAAGCTTACCACCGGCTCCTCTAATATTTTAAAATCTTCTGCATTAAAATCAATTGAAATAGGCGAAATTACATTCCAAGCTTTGCCATTATTATCAGCACCCTCAATACAATATACAATTGGCCCTCGTTGTAATGCAATACGATCATTGTCAAATTTTAGCTCATTACGTGCGGTCACTTTTTTAATCATCATCGGTAATTTATATTCAATTACATCATTATCCT
>RFZW01000135.1 GCA_009920495.1 Chitinophagia bacterium | reverse complement strand
TTATAATAAGGGGGTATTAACGCCTAATATCATTACCTCGGTGATTGATTATTGTAATGAAAAAGGGATTCCAACAGCCGTTGACCCCAAACAAAAAAACTTTTTAGCGTATAAAAATTGCACTTTATTTAAACCAAATTTAAAGGAAGTAAAAGAGGGTTTGAAAATAACGATTGGTGATATTACGGTTCAAAATATGAATAAAGTGCATACTGCATTAAATGAAAGTTTGCAAAATACAATTTCATTTATTACTTTATCAGAGCATGGCGTGTACTTTTCAGATGGTGAAGCGCAAAAATTAATTCCAACGCATATTCGTAATATATCGGATGTGAGTGGTGCGGGGGATACAGTCATTGCAGTGGCATCATTGGTGTATGCGAGCTCAAAAAATATGTTATTTGCAGCTGAAATTTCCAATATTGCAGGCGGAATGGTTTGTGAGTTAGTAGGAACTGCACCAATTAATAAAAATGATTTAGCAGCGGAAGTTGTGAAGTTGTTAACCAAATAGGAATTAAACTTGAAACAAGTATCAATCATGTATTCTAATAAAATTGCCATAATAGTAGCTGGTGGCACAGGTCAGCGTATGGGGTCAGTGGTGCCTAAGCAATTTTTGGAAATTGAAGGGAAATCTATATTGCTACATACCATTGATCAATTTGTAAATGCATTTGATGATATTAGCTTAGTGGTGGTGTTGCCAGAAGGGTATATTGAAGAAGGAAAAAAGCTTTTAAAGAATAGAACTAAAAACCCCATTCAATTTATCGCTGGCGGTGAAACCCGTTTTCAATCGGTGAAAAATGGATTAACTGCAGTGAAGGAAAAGTCAATTGTATTTGTGCATGATGCGGTTAGGTGCTTGTTAACGCCTGCATTAGTTCAAAGATGTTATCAGCAAGCAGTTGAAAATGGTTCTGCCATCCCCGCTGTAAGTTCAACAGATACCGTGCGTATCATGGAAAAGGAAAAACATCATTTGTTTGACCGTGAAAAAGTAATGCTGATACAAACACCACAAACATTTCAATCTGAAATTATATTAGCGGCTTTTGATCAAGCGTATCAACCCAATTTTACAGACGAAGCCAATGTGGTGGAAGCCAGTGGGCAACCCGTGTTTCTAGTAGATGGGGAGTTTGAAAATATCAAAATTACAAGACCCTTGGACTTAGCCATTGCAACCTATGTGCTAACCAAGCGACTAGGGTAATCAAGGATTATTCTGATTCTAAATCCTCTCTCGGTGCTAAATCAGTTGACCAATTTTCACTGATATTGGAAATGCTTTTGCCAATTTTTTCTAAAATTTGATGCGCCACTTCCATCGCTAAATAGCCATCCATTTCATTCACCACTGGTGTTTCGTCATTTAAAATCGCATGAACAAAACTGCTCAGCTCCGCTTTAATCGCATTGCCTTGTTCAATTACCGGGTTGTTGATGGAAATTGTTTTTGTGCCTTGGTGTGTTTCAATATCAAAGGAGAAAGCAGCAGCTTCATCTGGTTGTTGCAACTTAATGATTTCTGTATTTTTTTCTAAAAAGTCAATACCGATATAAGCATCTTTTTGGAACAATCTAATTTTGCGCATTTTTTTCATGCTAATTCTACTGCTGGTTAAATTAGCTACACAGCCATTGTTAAATTCAATACGTACGTTGGCAATATCAGGGGTGTCGGTTAATACAGCAACACCACTTGCGGAAATACTTTTTACATCGCTTTTAACAATGCTTAAAATAATATCAATATCGTGAATCATTAAATCCAATATTACACTTACTTCAGTACCTCTTGGATTAAATTGTGCTAATCGGTGTACTTCAATAAAAAGTGGATTTAAGGTCAAGTCTTTTAAAGCAGTAAATGCTGGATTAAATCTTTCTACATGACCCACTTGTAATTTTACATTGGCTTCCTTTACCATGTTTACGATTGTTTTGCCTTCTTCAATCGTATTAGCCATTGGTTTTTCAACAAATACGTTTTTACCCATTTTAATTGCCATTTCACAAACCGGGAAATGTAAATGGGTAGGAGTGACTACATCAATGATATCACAGGCTGCAATAAGCGCTTCTTCATCCATGAATCTTTTAAGACCATAGGTTTTTTCAACCTCATGTGCATGTTCATTACTAGGGTCGAAAAAGCCAATCAGTTCTACTTCGGGAATTTCCTTCCAATTATTTAGGTGATACTTACCCAAATGCCCCACACCAAACACGCCCACTTTAAGCATAGCTTTAATTTATTAAGGGTAAAGTTACACTATAAGCTTCTACATTTTACAAGTGCATTTACTATCTTTAATGAATTGCACAAAAGCTGTTTATGCATCCTAATATTCAACATTTATATGACATCGCCAATAAGCCCAGCCGAAAGGTGATTGGTTTAATGAGTGGCACTTCCTTGGATGGTTTGGATATTGCTTTGTGCACCATTGCCGGTGCTGGGAATACAACCAAAGTTTTATTGGATGAATTTATAACTGTGCCTTATGCGTCCGATTTGAAAGAAAAGTTGCTAACCGTATTTTCCAAAAAAACAGTTTCTTTAGAACAATTATGTATACTAAATCCATGGTTGGCATTGCAACATGCAAGCATGGTGAATGATGCACTTAAACAATGGGGGGTGCATTCAACTAATGTTGATTTAATTGCGAGTCATGGTCAAACTATTTATCATGCACCTAAAAGTTTACATCCAGAAGATGCATTTGGTCCCGCTACATTGCAAATAGGCGATGGTGATCATATAGCAGTAGCCACAGGAATTATAACGGTAAGTGACTTTAGACAAAAACATATTGCTGCAGGAGGCGAGGGTGCCCCATTATCCTTGTATGGTGATTATTTATTGTGTGCGCATGAAACAGAAAATAGAATTTTATTAAATATTGGAGGCATCGCCAATTTTACATTATTAAACGCTGGTGGTAGTTTGGCGGAAGTGTTTTCGTCAGATACCGGTCCAGGTAATACTTTAATGGATGCGTATACGCGAAAGTATTTCGAAGGATTGGCGTATGATAAGGATGGGGTCATTGCAAAAACAGGGAAAATTAATGAGCCTTTATTACAATCATTAAAAAGCGATTCATTTTTTAATATAGCATTCCCTAAAACCATTGGACCGGAGTTATTTAATCTTGAATACATTATTCAAGCACAAATGGCTTTAGGTGCCATGTTATCCCATGAGGATGTGCTTGCGACACTAAATATGTTTACAGCCCAAACCATCAGTGAAGCAATTAAAAAGGTAGTGGGGGATCAATTCATTTACACCTTGTATGTCAGTGGCGGAGGAATGCATAATCGTTTACTAATGGAACATTTACAACAATTGCTTCCAAGTATTACTATAAAGTCATCTATGGAAATAGGCATATTACCTGATGCGAAGGAGGCTATTTTATTTGCACTACTTGGGAACGAAGCGGTTGCAGGAACGCCATTACTAGCAGGAGGAAATGCAACTAAGGTGGCAACAACTATGGGGAAAATTAGTTTTCCTAATTAATCTCATTTTCTAAAGTAGCAGCCTCGATTGATTTTTTTACAGAGCCATAAGTTTTTAGTAACTGTTCCGCTTTTGCGGTATCATTTATTTTTAATTCATCCATGATCATCTTTACACCACGATCAAATAATTTTTGATTGGTCAATTGCATGTTTACCATTTTATTGCCTTTAATACGACCTAGTTTTATCATCACCGAAGTCGATATCATGTTCAATACCATTTTTTGTGCAGTACCACTTTTCATTCTTGTACTTCCAGTAACAAACTCAGGGCCAACCACTACTTCAATGGGGAAATTTGCATGTGCGGAAATGGGGCTATTCGCATTACAGCTAATACTACCTGTGATAATACCTTGCGCTTGACATTTTTTTAAACCGCCAATCACATAGGGCGTAGTGCCGCTTGCTGCAACACCCACAACCACATCTAAATCACTTATTTTATGTGCTTGTAAATCAAGCCAAGCTTGATCCATGTCATCTTCTGCATTTTCAACAGCATGAAACATGGCTTTTTGTCCACCTGCAATAATACCCACCACTACATCCTCTGAAACACCAAAAGTAGGAGGGCACTCACTTGCATCAACCATACCTAAACGGCCACTGGTACCGGCACCAATGTAAAATAAACGACCACCGTTTTGTAATTTATGTGCAGCTGCATCAATCAATAAACATATTTTTGGAATTTGTTTTTCAACTTCAAAAGCAATTTTTTTATCTTCCGTATTTATATTTGAAACTATCGTTTCTGTACTTGATTTTTCAATATCATGATATAAGGAGGATGCTTCCGTGGTTCTATTAAAATTATTAGACATTTTTTGC
>RFZW01000134.1 GCA_009920495.1 Chitinophagia bacterium | reverse complement strand
CCTAATAATTAGTAATAGTGGTGCTATCATTAATACAGGAGTTACTCTTAATACTGATCATCTTTATATTATAACATTATATATATTTCCCACAGGGGCTTCGTTTAAATATACTTTATATCGTTATACTACAGCTTCACAGACTGTTACTCAACTATATCAAACATCTCAAGGTAGTGCTATTAATTCAGATAATTTTAATCAGTTTTGGTTAGGAAGAAGTAGTATTTATAGTAAATATTTATCTGGTCAATATAATAAGGTGGGATTATATTATGGTGATACAACTCAAAATAATCCAACAGTACTTTTAAGAGATTATGTAGCATCAGCTGATGGAAATATATTTTCTGGTGATAAATATGTATTTTATGCTCAACATAATTTTATGGGTGTATTTACTCAAACTTTTAGTAGTCCACAAGTTAATAATAATCGTATTCTATTATCATCTACTAATTATATGAATATATTAGGTATATATGCAAATGCATCAAGTGCACCTGCAAATTTTGCAGCTACAATTACTCCTAGTTCTACTAGTATTACATTAAATTGGAATTTTCCAACAAATAATGGTGGTGACAGTAATTCTAGTAATTATAAATATAATATAACATGTAGAAATTCTACTACTTTAGTTTTAATAGATTCAAAACAAATATCTACAACATCTACACAATTTAGTAATTTAACTTTTGGTACAAGTTATATATTTGAAATAATAGCAAGAAATATTTCTGATATTTCTTCTTCATCAGCAATTACATATGGAACACCATATACTGTACCCAATGCACCGATAATTGGAACAGCAATTGCAGGTCCAGGTAGTCGTCAAGCTACTGTAACTTGGACTGCATCAACATATAATGGTGGTTCAGATATAATAGGTTATAAAATACTAGCACACACAGAAGGTTTAAATTCATTCGTACTTGGTGCAACAACATCAACAGGAATAATCAATGATTTAACTGTTCCTAATGGTTATTTTTTTAGGGTAGTTGCAGTGAATGCTGCAGGCGATTCACAACCATCTGAGGAAACTTCTCCTGCAATATTTGGAAATATTATACCTAATGCACCTACAGATGTAATAGCAGATGTTAGTGGTTTCAGTGGTCAAGCTAATGTAAGGTGGACGGCACCAGTAAGTAACAATGGTACAGATATATCTAGTTATACCGTAATAAGTAGTCCTGCAGGCGGATTTCCAACATATAATTTTGAAGCAAGAACAGCAATTGTTGATAGTTTAACCAACGGTACAACACTTACTGCTGTAGCCGGTAATGGTTTAGTAGATTTATCTTGGAATGCACCAAGTAGTAATGGTAGAGATATTAGTAGTTATGTAATTCAAACAAGTAAAAATTTATCACCGTGGACTACTGATAGTTCAACTACAACTAATGCTACAACACGTTTTAAACAAATAACTGTATTAACAAATGGTAGTTTATATTATTTTAGAGTATTTGCAATAAATTTGGCAGGCAATGGTTCATTATCAAATGTAGTAAATGCAATACCATTTACTGTACCTAGTGCACCAACACTTACTGCTGTAGCCGGTAATGGTTTAGTAGATTTATCTTGGAATGACCCATTTAATGGTGGTAGAGGTATTAGTAGTTATATAATTCAAAGAAGTATTGATTCAACAACTTGGGTTACTGATAGTTTAACTAATAGTTTAACACTTTTTAAACGAGTAACTGGATTAACAAATGGTACACCATATTATTTTAGAGTATTTGCAATAAATATTGCTGGTAATAGTTCATCATCAGATGTAGCAAATGCAATACCATTTACTGTACCTAGTGCACCAATACTTACTGCTGTAGCCGGTAATGGTTTAGTAGATTTATCTTGGAATGAACCAAGTAGTAATGGTAGAGATATTAGTAGTTATGTAATTCAAACAAGTCTAGATTCATCAAGTTGGACTACTAATAGTTCAACAAATGCTACAACACGTTTTAAACAAATAACTGGATTAACAAACGATACACTATATTATTTTAGAGTATATGCAATAAATTTGGCAGGCAATGGTTCATTATCAAATGTAGCAAATGCAAAACCATTTACGGTACCTAGTGCACCAATACTTACTGCTGTAGCTGGTAATGGTTTAGTAGATTTATCTTGGAATGAACCAAGTAATAATGGTAGAGATATTAGTAGTTATGTAATTGAAACAAGTCCAGATTCATCAAGTTGGACTACTAATAGTTCAACAAATGCTACAACACGTTTTAAACAAATAACTGGATTAACAAACAGTACACCATATTATTTTAGAGTATATGCAATAAATTTGGCAGGCAATGGTTCATTATCAAATGTAGAAAGTGCAATACCATTTACTGTACCTAGTGCACCAACACTTATTGCTGTAGCTGGTAATGGTTTAGTAGATTTATCTTGGAATGCACCAAGTAGTAATGGTAGAGATATTAGTAGTTATGTAATTGAAACAAGTCCAGATTCATTAAGTTGGACTACTAATAGTTCAACTAATGCTACAACACGTTTTAAACAAATAACTGGATTAACAAACGGTACACCATATTATTTTAGAGTATATGCAACAAACGTTGCTGGTAATGGTTCATTATTAAATTTAGCAAATGCAATACCAAGAACAATACCAGGAGCACCAACAATTGGAACAGCAATTGCTAGTAATGCTCAAGCTACTATAAATTGGACTGCACCAGTAAATAATGGCGGTTCAGCAATAACAAGTTATCTAATTGAAAAAAGTACAGATTCATCTAGTTGGAATATTGATAGTTCAGCTAATAATTCAGCAATTTTTAAAATAGTAACTGGATTAACAAATAATATAACATATTATTTTAGAGTATATGCAACAAATGTTGCAGGTACTTCACCAGCATCAGCTACAATTCAAGTAATACCAGAATATACTAATTTTATTTCATCTTTTACTACTGTTTCTGATATTAGTCATTGTTCACCTGATTTTAATATAACTGAATCAGGTACAATAATAAGAGTTAATATATATTCTGCTGTTTGGAATTCTACAATCACTTGTTATGTTGATAAATTTACAGCATTAACAAGTACTTGGGCAAGAATTGGTACTGGTACTATTGTAACGGATAATCCAGGTACATATACTACATTAAAGTGGCGACAAGTACACTTACCTCAAACTACACAAGTAGTTTCCGGCGATAAAATTAGAATATCACATACATCATTAGCGATTGGTAGAAATTATAACTGTGCTAGAAACGGTTCATTTGCTATAGCTCGTTTTATTGTTGAAAATATTCCTATTACAATAACAACACCATTATCTTTATCTAATTGTTTAATATGGTTAGATGCTTCCGATTTAAGTTCAAATAATGCAAATGTAACTACTTGGTCGGATAAGTCAGGACTAGGAAATAATGCAACCGGTTTTAATAATCATTTAGGAACAGGTGATTATCCTAAAGTTTTAACTAATGGTTTAAATAATAAAACAATTATTGATTTAACTGGTGATAATAATTATTTTCTAGTTAATAATAACTTAAATGTTTATGAATTGACAATTATAGTTTTATGTAGAATAGTTAATGTTCCTAATGTTGAACTTGGCTATGGTATAGTATCTGGTCAGGATAGTATTTTTGGTGGTTATGCTTTAATGTATGAAGGAGATAGGGCAGATTTGAATTTTTTTAAACAGTTTACGGTACAAGGTAATCCTAGTTATATTTCTACAGGTATATCTTATAATAGTACTAATAATATTAATTGGTATATTTTAACAGTAACTTTTAATTCAAATACTAATTATTGTATTTTTACACATAATGGTAATATTAAAATTCCAAATCTTTTACCTGGTTACGGACCAGTTGATAATACACAAGGTACTAAGATAGGTATTTATTTTACAGGACATCCAAGTAATAGTTCTATTCATATAGCAGAAGTAATAATTTATGATAAAAGTTTATTACATAATGAAAGACAAAGTGTTGAAAGTTATTTAGCAACTAAATGGAGTTTAAGAGGGGCACTTTCTAATACACATTCTTCTTTTTTACCTATACCAACACAACCAATAGTTGTAACAACTAGTACTGCTCATACTCAAGCTACTATAACTTGGATGGTTCAATCAAATGGTGGATTGCCTATAAATTATTATACAATTACTAATGGAAGTGGTATAGATCTAAGTAGTGCAACAACTTCAATAACAATAACGGGATTAACAAATGGTATAGCTTATATATTTACTATTACAGCAACAAATTCTTCATATACATCAGCACCGTCAGCTCCAATTACAGTAACACCTCAAAATATTATACCTAACGCACCAACAATTGGAACAGCAAATGTGAGTAATGCTCAAGCTACTATAAATTGGGCAGCACCAGTAAGTAATGGCGGTTCAGCAATAACA
>RFZW01000133.1 GCA_009920495.1 Chitinophagia bacterium | reverse complement strand
ATCTCCACCACGGTCATCACGACGATCGCCACGATCTGCTCTTTCGCCACCTTCTTTACCGCCGATGAAATTAGGATTCAATTCACGTTTTCCTAAAACCTCTCCTTTACAAATCCAAACTTTGATACCAATTTTACCATATACTGTTAATGCAAATACATTCGCATAATCAATATCCATTCTGAATGTATGTAATGGAACACGACCTTGTTTGATTTCTTCAGAACGCGCAATCTCAGCACCACCGATACGACCACCTACTTTCACTTTAATTCCTTCTGCACCCATTCTTAAAGTAGAAGCAATTGCCATTTTAATAGCACGCTTATAGTTGATACGGTTTTCAATTTGACGCGCAATAGTATCAGCTACAATTGTTGCATCTAATTCTGGACGACGAATTTCTAAAATGTTAATTTGAACATCATCCTTTCCAGTTAATTTTTTTAACTCTTCTTTGATACGATCCACCTCTCCACCGCCTTTACCGATGATGATACCTGGCTTAGAAGTATGAATTGTAATAATTAACTTACCTAATGTGCGTTCGATAACAATACGAGCAATACCGCCCTTATTGATACGTGCCATTAAATATTTACGGATTTTTTGATCTTCGATTAACTTAGTAGCGTAATCTTTTTTATTACCATACCAGTTGCTCTCCCATCCGCGAATGATGCCTAATCTGTTACCTATTGGATTTGCTTTCTGACCCATAATGATGGTTTAGAATATTTAGTTTTTTGAATCTGGTTTCGTATCTACAATCAATGTTACATGGTTGCTGCGCTTTCTAACTCTGTAGCCGCGACCTTGTGGTGCTGGACGCATACGCTTTAACGTACGACCTCCGTCAACAAAAACCGTTTTTACTACTAAGTTGCTATCAGCTGCGCTTTCGCCGCTGTTTTTTTGTTCCCAGTTATTGATTGCACTTTTCAACAACTTAGCCAAAGGAACCGCATTGTGTTGTGGATGGAATTCCAAAATTGCCAATGCTTTTTCCACTTCCATGCCACGGATAACATCTGCGATCAAACGCATCTTGCGCGGGCCGGTGGGATAATTGTTTAGTTTAGCTACTGCTTCCATTTCTTAATGTGTTTATTACTACTTGTTTATTTCTTTGTTCCAGCGTGACCTCTGAAGTTTCTTGTTGGAGAGAATTCACCCAATTTGTGTCCTACCATAAATTCGGTAACATACACAGGGATAAATTTATTTCCGTTATGAACTGCGAAAGTATGTCCAACAAATTCTGGAGAGATCGTGCTACGACGACTCCAAGTTTTGATTACTGCTTTCTTAGTTTTGCCTCCGTTCATACCCTCTACTTTTACTTCAAGGTTATGATCTATATAAGGACCTTTTTTAATCGAACGACCCATAGTTATGAATTAATTTGTATAATTAATTATTTTGTCAATTTTTTTCCGTCACGACGTTGAATGATCAACTTGTCGCTTCCTTTTCCTCTTGTTCTAGTTTTCTCTCCTTTAGCATACTTACCAGTTCTGCTTCTTGGATGTCCACCAGACGCTCTACCTTCACCACCACCCATCGGGTGATCTACAGGGTTCATCGCAACACCTCTTACGCGAGGACGAACACCTTTCCAACGATTTCTACCTGCTTTACCAGCTGTTTCTAAGTTGTGATCGCTATTCGAAACCACACCTACAGTTGCATAACAGTTAATCAATAATTTTCTTAATTCACCAGAAGGCATTTTTAAAACTGCATAGCTTTCTTCCTTGTTCGCTAATTGCGCAGAAGTTCCTGCACTACGAACTAGTTTACCGCCTTGACCTGGTTGCATTTCAATGTTGTGAATCATTGTACCTAATGGCATAAATTTCATTGGTAATGCATTTCCTACTTCAGGAGCAACATTTTCACCAGAAGAAACTTTAGCACCTACTTGTAAACCTTGTGGCGCAATGATATATCTTTTCTCACCATCAGCATATTGCACTAAAGCAATAAATGGTGTACGATTTGGATCATATTCGATAGAAACAACAGTTGCTTCCATTCCAGTTTTATCTCTTTTGAAATCGATAATACGGTAATGTTGTCTGTGTCCACCACCCATGTAACGCATTGCACGACGACCTTGGAAGTTACGTCCTGCTGTTTTTTTCTGTGGCTCTAATAAACTCTTCTCAGGTTTGTTAGTAGTGATTTCCTCGTAGGCGTTCCCAATTCTCCATCGGGTTCCTGCGGTAATTGGTTTGTACTTTCTTAATGCCATTTTGTTTCTTTTTTCTTTTTAAAGACTTTGCAGTCTTACGAATTTTTCAGCTTCGCGGGCTATAATTAATATTTTTAAATACTTGCGTAAAGATCAATGGATTCACCTTCCGCAACGGTAACTAATGCTTTTTTATAACCAGATTTTACACCTGAAATAACGCCCGATTTTGTTGAACGAGTTTTATTTTTTCCTGGAACCACTAAAGTGTTCACTTCTAAAACGCTAACGCCGTAGAATTTTTCCACTGCAGTTTTAATTTCTAATTTATTTGCACGACGATTTACTTTGAATGCATATCTTCTCAACTTTTCTTGTTGACCATTTGCCTTCTCTGTTAATATCGGCTTGATTAGTATTTCTGATAATTTCATAATTGTAGTTTTTAAAGTCCTGTAAAGCTTAAGCTACTGCTTCCTCTTCGTTAAAAATTTTAGCAGCACCTTCAGTGATCACTAACACATCTGCATTCATAATGTCATAGGTGTTGATGTCAGCTAATAATGAACTTGCTACATTTGGAATGTTACGTGTACTCAAATAAATATTATCGTTGTACTCAGGTAAAATCACCAAAGTTTTCTTATTCTCTAAACTTAATCCAGCCATGATAGCTGCAATTGCTGAAGTTTTAGGTGCATCTAAAATGATGTCTTCCAAAACTAAAATTGCTTGATCATTGGCTTTGTGAGATAATGCAGAAATTTTTGCAAGATCTTTTACTTTACGATTTAATTTAAAATCGTAAGAATGTGGTTTTGGTCCAAATATGGTACCACCACCCTTATATAATGGGTTACGGATATTACCCTTACGAGCACCACCAGTACCTTTTTGCTTATGTAATTTGCGGCTAGCTCCTTGCACTTCAGCACGCGTTTTAACTTTATGCGTTCCTGAACGGCGCGCAGCTAAATATTGTTTAACGGCTAGATATATAACATGGTCATTTGGAGTTGCGCCAAATATTTCAGCAGGTAATTCAACCTGTCTGCCCGTTTTTTTGCCCTTTATATTTAATACTTCTAATTGCATGATTGTCGATTAATGTGTGATTACTTTTGGATTAAAACAATTGAACCGTTATTACCCGGTACAGAACCACTGATTAAAATATAATTTTTCTCTGGGAATAATTTTAACACTTTCAATCCCTTTGTTTTAACGCGATCAGTACCCATACGGCCTGCCATACGCATTCCTTTGAATACTCTTGCTGGGTAAGATGATCCACCAATAGAACCTGGTGCACGAGAACGATCATGTTGACCATGCGTTGCTTCACCCACACCACTAAATCCATGACGCTTTACAACCCCTTGGAAACCTTTACCTTTTGTAGTTCCTACCACTTCTACTGCATCGCCTTCCGCAAAAATGTCAATCGTTACTGATTCACCTAATGCTTTTTCGATAGAATAGTTGCGGAATTCTTTTACAAAACGCTTTGGAGCAGTTTGTGCTTTAGCGAAGTGATTTACTTCTGATTTTGTAGAATGTTTTTCTTTTTTGTCGCCCAATGCTAACTGCACGGCGCTGTAACCATCTGTTTCGGTTGTTTTAACCTGAGTTACAGTACAAGGACCAGCTTCGATAATGGTACAAGCAATTTGCTTACCATCTTCACCAAAGATGCTGGTCATACCAATTTTTTTTCCAATAATACCTTTCATCTGTTTTGCGGTTTATGCCCCGCGCTTGGTTCTGAGGACATCCGATGATGATGCTACACTATTATCTTGCGATTTTAAGTAGCTCGGATTCAATCCCTGTTTGCTGCCGACCTTTTCCTTTGTTTCTCAATGAAGAGAGGGGAAGTACCGGAAGTAAACAAACCTCGAAGGGCCTGTTTATATTTTACTTATTCAACCAGCGCTCCTTTCTCGACTACTGCATAATGGGCAGTGATTGGGAGATGGTATTTATAAATACTTATGCTTTGATTTCCACCTCAACACCTGATGGTAAGTCTAACTTACTTAGGGCGTCTACTGTTTTAGAAGAAGAAGTGTAGATATCCAATAAACGCTTGTGCGTTGCTAATTGGAACTGTTCACGACTTTTCTTATTCGCATGCGGTGAACGTAATACAGTAAAAATGCGTTTGTGTGTAGGTAAAGGAATAGGACCTGTTACTACTGCACCAGTACTGCGTACGGTTTTTACGATTTTCTCAGCAGACTTGTCTACCAAGTTGTGATCG
>RFZW01000132.1 GCA_009920495.1 Chitinophagia bacterium | reverse complement strand
AAGCAAAAGTATCAGTATTAGTGGCACCGGTTTGCATACAGGCGTGTTGGTGGATATGACCTTGACTCCGGCCAACCCAGGTTACGGGATCCAATTTCAAAGAGTTGACTTACCCAATAAACCGACCATTAAAGCAGATTGCGATTTAGTCACAGATACTAGCCGCGGAACTACCTTACAAGTGGGTGATGTAAAAATTAGTACTGTTGAACATATTTTAGCAGCCCTAGTTGGCATGGGCGTTGATAATTTATTAATTGAAGTGAATGGTCCTGAAATTCCAATTATTGATGGAAGCTCAAGTCCTTTTATTGAAAAAATAGAAGAAGCAGGAATCTTAGAACAAGATGCTGCAAAAGCATGGTACAGTATTGATGAAAATATATTTCACTACGATGACGAGAAGCGTGTTGAAATGGTCGCACTCCCTGCGCTGGATTATCAAATTACCACATTGATTGATTTCAATAGTCCCGTTTTAGGTACCCAACATGCAGCATTAAAAACCATCAAAGATTTTAAAGCAGAAATTGCGCCTTGTCGCACTTTCTGTTTTTTACATGAATTAGAAACATTACTTGAAAACGATTTAATCAAAGGCGGCGATATTAATAACGCTATTGTTGTGGTGGATAAGCCAGTATCCAGTGAAGAAATGAGCAGATTGGCTAAAGTGTTTAAGCGTGATAAAATTGAAGTAAAAAGCGAGGGTTATTTAAATAATTTGGAATTAAGATTCCCGAACGAACCTGCAAGACATAAATTATTAGACGTAGTGGGTGACTTAGCATTGATTGGTTACCCAATTAAAGCTCGCATCATTGCCAATCGTCCAGGTCATAGTAGTAATGTAGAGTTTGCTAAAAAAATTAAGCAGTACATTAAAAAAAATAAACACGTTAAGGATGTACCCGTATATAATCCTGCGGAAACACCCGTGTTTAATTTAGAACAAATTGAAAAAACATTACCACACAGACATCCGTTTTTATTTATTGATAAAATCATTGAATTAACGGATACGATGATTGTGGGTGTGAAGAATGTCACATACAATGAATGGTTTTTCCCTGGACACTTTCCAGGAAATCCTGTCATGCCAGGCGTTTTACAAATTGAAGCATTAGCACAAACGGGTGGTATATTGTGTATCAATGCAATGCCTAAAGGACAATACGATACTTACTTTTTAAAAATAGATAATTGCAAATTCAAACAAATGGTAAAACCAGGTGATACCATGTTGTTGAAAATGGAATTAACCTCCCCTATTCGTCGTGGTATTTGTGAAATGAGAGGCACGGTATATGTGGGAGGCAAAGTAGCTACCGAAGCTGATTTAGTAGCACAAGTAATTAAAAGAGCAGAATAAAAGAAAATGTAAAAATTGATCCATTCACCGTGATTCATGGGGATGTGGTTATTGGAGAAGGTACCTGGATTGGCAGTAGTGTCACCATCATGAATGGCACTAAGATTGGAAAAAATTGCCGCATATTTCCAGGCGCAGTTATCGGTGCCGATCCACAGGATTTAAAATTTAATGGCGAAAAAACAAATGTTGAAATTGGCGACAATACCACCATTCGTGAATTTGTAACCATCAACAGAGGAACTTCGGATCGTTGGATTACTAAAGTGGGTAACAATTGTTTAATCATGGCCTATAGCCATATTGCACACGATTGTATTATTGGTAATCATTGTATATTAAGTAATAGCGTACAAATTGCAGGTCATGTTACTTTAGGTGACTATGCTTGGATTGCAGGCGTGAGTGCGGTACACCAATTTGTAAACATTGGACAACACGCCTATATTGCAGGAGGTAGCTTGGTAAGCAAGGATGTGCCTCCATATATTAAAGCGGTGCGCAATCCATTGAGTTATGGCGGTGTGAATAGTGTTGGTTTAAAAAGAAGAGGATTTGATTTGGAAAAAATAAATCACATCTTAGATATTTACAGATACATTTTTAGTAAAGGGATGAATACAACGCAGGCTTTAGAATTTATTGAGGAAGAAATTCCAGCAACAGATGAGCGCGATGAAATTGTAACCTTTATTAGGGAAAGCGGCAGAGGTGTTATAAAAAGATTCGGCAAAGGTGTCGTTGAAGAAGATTAATCCATATGCAAATTAGCTTACAACAAGCCAGCAAGAGATTCAATAAAGAATGGATTTTCAGAAATCTAGATTATACATTTGAGCTTGGACAACATTATGCACTAATTGGCAATAATGGTTCTGGCAAAAGCACTTTACTTCAAATTATAGCAGGCTACAGCAGCTTAACCAAGGGCACTATTTACTGGAGTGACAATGACCATACAACCATTTTTCAACAGATTAGTTTTGCAGCACCTTACTTAGAATTGGTGGAGGAATTTACCACGATGGAGCAATTTGATTTTCACGCTACATTCAAAACATTGCAATCATCTATTTCAGTTAATGATATCATTGAGCGCATTGGATTAAAAGATGCAGCGCACAAACAAATCAGGTATTTTAGTAGTGGCATGAAACAAAGATTAAAATTGGCGTTGGCAATTTTATCCGACACCCCCTTATTATTATTAGATGAGCCTTGTAGCAATTTGGACAAAGAAGGCTATCAGCTTTATGCGGAACTCATTCAACAATTTGCGCAACACAAACTAATTATTGTGGGCAGCAATGATCCGCAGGAATATGCATTTTGCAATCAGCAAGTGAACTTAATGGACTACAAAAAAGCCTAGCTTTTACTTGCAATCAATAAGTTCAAATCTGTATACTTTAAATTAAATTTTTCACTGATATAAATATCAGTCAAAGCACCTTTATATAAATAGATCCCCTCTCTCAGTTGCACTTGCTGCCAAATAATTTCAGACAGTCCACCTAAATCTCCAATTTGCACTAACAAAGGCATCAATACATTACTAATCGCTTGGCTTGCAGTTCGTGCAAAGCCACTAGGTATGTTTGGAACACCATAATGAAGCACCCCATGTTTTATTTTAATTGGGTTTTCATGATTGGTCAATTCACTGGTTTCAAAACATCCACCGCGATCAATCGCAACATCAATAATAATACTACCTGGTCGCATTGCTGACACCATATCCTCTGTGACTACAATGGGTGCACGACTAAAGTCATTTCGTAAAGCACCAATAGCCACCTCACAGGTTTTTAATTGCTTCGCTAAAATTTTAGGTTCTAATACCGAGGTCCAAACTCTTTGTCCTAAATTATTTTGAAGTCGTTGTAATCTTGAAACGTTGTTATCAAATACTTTTACCGACGCACCTAATGCGAGCGCATTGCGCGTAGCAAATTCACCAATAATATCCGCCCCAATAATCACCACCTTGGTAGGTGGAACGCCACTAATGCCGCCCAACAATACTCCTTTGCCTTGGTTAAAATTACTCAAGTACTGACCTGCAATTAACATCACAGCACTACCTGTAATTTCACCCATGCTTCTTAATATAGGATAGTTCTGATTTTCATCTTTAATATTTTCAATGGCAAGTGCAGTAATTTTTTTGGCCATTAATTTTTCCATCAACCCTTTTTCTAATGCAGTTAAATGCAAAGGAGAAATAATGGTTTGGTTCATTTGCAAAAAAGGCAAATCCGCTTCCACCGGAGGAGCTGTTTTAACTAAGATAGGGCACTTATACACTTCTTCTTTGTCAAATACAATTTTAGCGCCTGCTTCGGAATAATCTATATCACTATACCTGCTTCCTTCACCCGCATTGTGCTCCATTAAAACCTCATGTCCATTGGCCACTAAAACACTCACCGCCTCGGGGATTAAACCAATTCTATTTTCTTGAAATGCAATTTCTTTTGGAATACCAATCATCAAAGGTTTTGTCCTAAACTTAATATCTAAAACCTCCTCCTGTGTTTCATAGGTAATGGAACTATCAATTTGGGGCTTTAAAGTACTCATAAAAAAAAATTTTAATGAAGATACAAAATTTGAATGGACAACTTAAGGTATAAAAATACGTCGGTGCTCGGGACCCAATATTTCAATTTCAATATGAAGGGCATCTGCAGGAATTAAGTTGATTGCTTTTTCAGGCCATTCGATAAAGCAATAGTCTGAGTCCTCCATTGCCATTTCAACACCCGCCCTACGCGCTTCTCCGTCATTTTCTAAACGATACCAATCCATATGATAAATCACTTTGCCAAGGCCTTGATACTCATTCATAATCGCAAAAGTGGGGCTATTGACTATATCCTGTACCCCTAAAATTTTACACAGTGCAGTAATCAAAGTGGTTTTCCCTGCGCCCATGGGTGCATGAAAAGCCCATATGGATTTTGAACCGAATTTCTTCATTAGGCTTTGCGCTACATCGTCCATTTCCGCTAAAGTGTAAATCATATCCATGATGCAAAGATAAGTGAACAAATACAATGTTTAAAAGGGTATTAAAGCTTTATTATATGGGCAAAATGCTTCGTATCTTTACCCTATAAACGGTTTTAATATGGAATCAGTTCAATGGAAAGTAG
>RFZW01000131.1 GCA_009920495.1 Chitinophagia bacterium | reverse complement strand
GCCAAACTTTGTGTGAAATAATTATTAATTATTTTTCAATTAGTTAGGCCACATAATTTCGAAGAACTAACCTCTTTTTTTGAAGAGGGACGGCAAAGATACAGCTGATATTTATATCCACCAAGTAATGGAGGGTTTATTTTAAAGTTATTTCAACTTTATTCAGTGTCTATTTTCCGCTTCAGAGAACAATCCGCAGCAATGATTTATCGCTTGCGGGCGGCAAAGATAGGGAGCGAATACTACTGGCCAAATATATTGTATACTATTTTTAATTTTATTTCGTTCAATACCCTCAAAATGTGACGATTATGGAACAAAAGTCAATAATAGCGTGGGTTTAGCTAATCCCCTATTTTCTTTAAATAATTGGGGTATTCTATTGCAGATAAATACAATCCATGGGCTGGCGTAGAAAAATCGACCCGCTGATCATTTTTTGAGGCAATAATCTCATGCCACTGCTCCATTGATATCGCACCTCGCCCCACCTGCAGCATGGTGCCCACCAAACCTCGGATCATCCCTCTTAAAAAACGGTTTGAATCAATATGAAATGAAAATCCCTGTGCATTAAAGCTCCAAAAAGCCTTTGTAATATGGCATTCGAAGGTATTCACCGTGGTATTTTTTTTTGAAAAGCTTTCAAAATCGGTATAATCCAACAGGGCATTAGCCGCCTCATTTAATAATTGATGATTGACAGGGAAGGGATAAAACCAGGATCT
This sequence comes from Chitinophagia bacterium, assembly GCA_009920495.1. Taxonomy (GTDB): domain Bacteria; phylum Bacteroidota; class Bacteroidia; order Chitinophagales; family Chitinophagaceae; genus Sediminibacterium. The sequence continues at coordinate 3,863 of RFZW01000131.1, read as the reverse complement.
ACCTTCTAAAAAAGGATCTTTAAATGTATGTAGCTTATATATATAAGAGCGTTTAACGGCATCAAATCGCGCATGGGCCTCCCCTGGCACACTAAATATTCCCTTAATTACTATGGAATGCGGTAGGATGGCATTTAAGTTATAAATATGTTTATCCAAGATTTCCAGCGCAGTATCAAAATGGAAAAAGTTTTGCAAGGCATGAACGCCAGCATCGGTTCGAGAAGCCCCAGATAAAGTAATCGGCACTCTATACAAGGTTGCCAAGGCCTGTTCAACCGCCCCTTGAATAGTTTGTTGATTTATTTGAATCTGAAATCCGCCAAAATCAGCACCATCATACGCAACTTCAATAAAATACCGTTTCATTCCTTTCGCAATTTGACCACTAAACTACTTATTTTTTAGTTAGCTCCATTTTTAACAATTGAATCACCAAAACTTTAATAAGTTAGCGTCCATATTTACACATTGTTTGATCAAGAAATAAACACATGAAAAAATTGCTACTAAAATTAAGTTGGGTTTTGTATTTCATTATTCAAATGACATTTACTGCGAAAGCGCAGGATGAAATGAATGAGAAAATCATTGAAGATACCAGTTGGAAAACGAATTATCGCAGCTTTGCCTCGAAAGAAAATGATTTAGTACATACCAAGTTAGTCGCCAACTTTGATTATACCCAATCACAATTAAACGGGGAAGTATGGTTACAGTTGCGTCCGCATTTTTATGCAACTGCACAATTAATATTGGATGCAAAGGGCATGGATATTCATCAGGTAAGTATTGTAAAAAATGAAACGAAAAATACATTAAAGTACAACTATGATGGAAAAGTAATTAGTATTGATTTAGATAAAACTTATTCGGCAAATGAGCCTTACACCGTTTATATTAAATACACTGCCAAACCCAATGAATACAAGGCCAAAGGCAGCAATGCCATCACCGATGCAAAAGGATTATATTTTATAAACCCATTAGGTAAAGAAAAAAACAAACCCACGCAAATTTGGACCCAAGGAGAAACGGAAGGCACATCTGTTTGGATCCCTATTATTGATAAGCCCAATCAAAAATGCACGCAGGAATTTTTTTTAAATGTGCCTAGTAAATATGTTTCGCTTTCCAATGGTTTATTAGTGAAACAAGTTGATAATAAAAATGGCACTAGGTTAGATGTTTGGAAAATGGACCTCCCCCATTCTCCCTATTTATTTTTTATTGGCATTGGAGATTACGCAGTGGTTAAGCAAGAGGCTGTTACCACCAGTAATAAAAAGAAACTACAATTAAGTTACTATATCGAAAAGGAATTTGAAAAGGAAGCCGTAAAAATTTATGGCAAAACCCCGCAAATGATTGCGTTGTTTGAAAAACTATTAGGGGTGCCTTTTCCTTGGTCAAAATATGCACAAATAAGTGGTAGGGATTATGTGAGTGGTGCTATGGAAAATACCACGGCCACCTTACATAGTGATGCAGTACAACAGGATGCAAGAGAACTAGTAGATGAAAATATTTGGGAGGGCACTATCGCACACGAACTGTTTCACCAATGGTTTGGTGATTTAGTGACTGCCGAAAGCTGGAGCAATTTAACCGTCAATGAAAGCTTTGCTGATTATAGCCAAACCATTTGGCTGGAAAATAGCCTTGGGAAAGATGCAGGGGATTATGAGAACTACAAAGGGATGAGTGGCTATTTAAGTAGTCCAATGGATGCTGAAAAAAACCTTGTACGATTTTATTACAATGACCGAGAGGATATGTTTGATTTGGTGAGTTATCAAAAAGGAGGTCGCATCTTGCATATGCTGAGGCATTTTGTGGGTGATGAAGCATTTTACAAGTCACTCAATAAATATTTAACCGACAATAAATTTTCTAATGGATCGGCGATTAAATTGAAATTGGCATTTGAATCCGTAACCGGAAAGGATTTGAACTGGTTTTTTAATCAATGGTATTTTGGCAATGGCCACCCTTATGTAAGTATTACGCAGCAATATGATGCCAACAAAAAGCAGGTATTGGTTAAACTAGCACAAACACAATTACAAAATAAAATATTTGAGCTACCCGTTGGTATTGATATATATGTCAATGGGCAAAGAAATCATTATGAAGTATGGGCAAAAAACAAAGTGGATAGTTTTTATTTTCCTGCGGCAAGCGAACCAGATAATGTGAATGTGGACAATGATAAAATATTATTATGGGAAAAAAATGACAGCAAACCCTTAAAACAATTTATATACCAATACTATCATGCACGTAATTTTTTAGATCGCAATGAGGCATTAAATGAAGCAAGCCAAAATTTGAAAAGTGCCGAAGCAAAGCAACTCATTCAAGATGCCATGAAGGATCCTTTTTATGTCATTAGAGCGAAAGCAATCAATAGCTTAAATCCGATGAGCATTAATGAGGCTGTTGAAAAAATTATATACACCACTGCACAAAAAGATCCCTCCTTTGTCGTAAGAGAAGAGGCGATTAATATTATAGGTGCATTAAATAAGGAAAAATATAAAAATGACTTCATCAACTGGACCAAGGATTCCTCTTATACCATTGCTGGTGCAGCCTTAGAAGCATTAGATGCTATTGATACAGTTGCCGCCTATCAAATAGCCAAAGCTGCATCAAAAGCCCCAATTAAAAAAAGATTAAATACAGTTGTAACTAAACTAATTACAAAGTATGGTAACGAAACGGACTTTGATTTTATTGCCAACAAATTTGAAAGCTTAAATATGCAGTCAGAAGATAAATTTCAAATGACACAACCCTTTGCTGCTTTATTAATAAAAACAAAGGATGCGGAAAATTTTAAAAGAGGTATTGATATTATTGTTGCCTTTAGAGAATCAATTCCTGAGCAATACCGGACGCAAACGGATCCCTATTTTAATGTAAAGGTATTGGGTGAAATTTTAAAAGCGAAAAAGCAAAAAGGGGAAAATGAATTGGTGAAAGTAGTAAGTGCTGTGATGCCAATGCTCATCAAATAGAAAGAATACCGTATAATAAAAAAGGAGCCGCTTTTTACGAGGCGACTCCTTTTTATATTTATTAAACTACAAAATTCAAATAATTAAAACTACCAACCACCACTAGCGCCACCACCACCGGAACTTCCGCCGCCAAAGCCACCGAAGCCGCCGCCGCTATCTCCACCACCCCATCCACCTCCGCCGCGACCACCGCCACCTAGGAGGGATCCCAATAACATACCAGTAGCAACATCACTAAATCCACTGCGGCCAATATTTGAACCGCCACCACCGCCGCCTTTGAGTACTAAAAGAATCACAAAGATGATGATGACGAATAATGCGCCATTATTTTTTTTACCTGAAGATCTTTTTGTTCTTTCAACCTTGTATTCTCCAATCGCTGCTTTTGCAATATTATCAGTTGCTTTATCAATACCCTTATAATAGGCTTGTTGCCTAAATGCTGGCTTAATATCATTATCAATAATACTATTTGCTGTTATATCAGGAATAGCACCTTCTAAACCATACCCAACTTCAATGCGGATTTTTTTATCCTGAATAGCAATCAATAATAAAACCCCATTTCTTGATTTTTTGTTTCCAATCCCCCATTCTCTAAAAAGCTTGAGCGCGTATTCTTCAATAGGATTGCCATCCAAGGTGGGTAAAATAACTACTGCAATTTGATTGGAACTAGCATCATCAACAGCGACTAACTTATTTTCAAGCGCTTGCTTTTCCTCCGGGCTTAAAACCCCAGCCAAATCAGTGACTAATACTGGCGGATTTGCTTTTGGAATTACATTTTGCGCAGCAATATTATTCAAGGAAAATAATGCAACAATAAAAACA
>RFZW01000014.1 GCA_009920495.1 Chitinophagia bacterium | reverse complement strand
ATGACCCGTGTTGCAAAGCGTCACCGCTTGGTGGTATTGTTACATGAAAAACCATTTGCTGGAATCAACGGAAGTGGGAAACACAACAACTGGAGTATGGCGACGGATACTGGTATTAATTTATTAGCACCAGGTAAAACGCCAAAGACCAATTTGATGTTTTTAACTTTCTTTGTAAACACTATTAAAGCAGTGCATGATTATGCTGATATATTAAGAGCATCCATCGCATCTGCTTCGAATGATTTTAGATTAGGCGCCAACGAAGCCCCACCTGCGATTATTTCTGTATTTATTGGAGAATATTTAACCAAAGTATTGAATGATGTAGAAACAAGAGTTGGTGGAAAATTTGATGAGCAAGATGAAGCGATTTTAAAATTAGATTTACACAGAAGTATTCCTGAGTTGATGATTGATAATACCGATCGTAACAGAACTTCTCCTTTTGCATTCACCGGAAATAAATTTGAATTCCGCGCGGTAGGATCTACTGCAAACTGCGGTCATCCAATGACGGTGTTAAATACAATCATAGCTGATACCCTAGTAAAATTTGCTGCAGAAGTAGATGCTTTAATTGAGAAAGGGGATAAAAAGGAAATCGCAATCATGCAAGTGATTCAAAAGTACATTGTATCTAGTAAAAAGATTTTATTTGAAGGTGATGGCTATAGCGAAGAATGGCATAAGGAAGCAGAAAAAAGAGGCTTACCTAATTTAAAAACGACCCCTGTTGCATTAGATGCAATGGTGACTGAAAAGTCTAAGAAATTATTTAAGGACAATGGCATTTTCACACATGCTGAGTTAGAAGCACGTTATGAAATTGAATTAGAAACTTATATTAAAAAAGTACAAATTGAAGCGCGTGTGATGGGTGATTTAGCAACCAACCATATTATCCCAGCGGCAATTAAATACCAAAATGAGTTATTAAAAAATGTAAGCTTACTTCGTGAAGCTGCATTACCTGAAAAATTATACAAGGGCCAATTAACTTTATTAAAGGATGTAAGTACGCATATCCAACAAGTGTATGAAAATACTTACGCGATGGTGGAAGAAAGAAAAGTAGCCAATAACCTTACTGATTCAAGAGAAAAAGCAATTGCTTATGAAGCAAAAGTAAAAGCACAATACTTTGATAAAATTCGTTACCACGTTGATAAATTAGAGCAATTGGTAGATGACGAATTATGGACCTTACCTAAATACAGAGAAATGTTGTTTTTAAGATAACAATATTTTTGAAAGATACTATCCCAACAAAAAGGGAGCTCCTTCATGTGGCTCCCTTTTTAATATCATCCTATTTTTTTAAATAGAAATTACTTTAATGTAAATGTTTCCAAAAATTTGGTAGTGAAGTTTCCTTTTCTAAAATCTTCATTTTGCATCAATTGCAAATGAAAAGGGATGGTTGTTTTCACGCCCTCAATCACATATTCACTTAAGGCACGATACATAGTATTAATGGCCTCCTCACGTGTTTGTGCTACGGTAATTAATTTACCAATCATTGAATCGTAATATGGCGGAATCACATAACCTGCATATACATGACTATCTACACGAACACCATGTCCGCCGGGTGTATGTAATACAGTTATTTTTCCTGGTGAAGGTCTGAAATCATTGTAAGGATCTTCCGCATTGATACGACATTCAATAGCGTGTAATTTAGGCTCATAATTTTTACCTGAAATTTTTTCACCCGCTGCTATCTTTATTTGCTCCTTGATTAAATCATAACTTACTACTTCCTCTGTAACGCAATGTTCCACTTGAATACGCGTATTCATTTCCATGAAATAAAAATTGCGATGCTTGTCCACTAAAAATTCCACCGTACCAACACTTTCATAATTAATGGCTGACGCGGCTTTGATAGCAGCATCTCCCATGCGTTGCCTTAATTCAGCAGTCATAAATGGAGATGGTGATTCTTCCACTAATTTTTGGTGTCTGCGTTGAATGGAACAATCACGCTCACTCAAATGACAAACATTACCATATTGATCACCCGCTACTTGAATTTCGATATGCCTTGGTTCCTCCACAAATTTTTCCATGTACAAGCCATCATTTTTAAAACTTGCACCTGCTTCCATTTTTGCATCATTATATGCCTTTTCAATATCTTCTTCTTTCCAAACTACACGCATACCCTTTCCGCCACCACCAGCAGTTGCTTTAATGATCACTGGGTAAACTATTTCTTTGGCTAATTTTTTTGCTGCATCTACACTTTCTAATAAACCTTCTCCACCCGGAACCACAGGAACACCTGCTTTAATCATGGTTTCTTTCGCAGTTATTTTGTCCCCCATTTTATTAATCATATCAGGCGTGGGACCAATAAATTTAATGCCGTGGTCCGCACATATTTGCGCAAACTTTGCATTCTCTGCTAAAAATCCATATCCAGGATGAACCGCATCGGCGTTGGTAATTTCACAAGCCGCCATGATATGTGGAATATTCAAATAGGATTCTTGACCTTTAGGACCTCCAACACAAACTGCCTCATCTGCAAACTTTACATGTAAGCTATCTTTATCAGCAGTAGAATAAACTGCAACTGTTTTAATACCCATCTCACGACAGGTTCTGATAATACGCAAAGCAATTTCGCCACGATTGGCTATCAATATCTTTTTAAACATTTTTTTAATTTAAATTAGAAAATGGGACCAAGCCTATGCTGGTTCAACTAAGAACAAAGGCTGATCATATTCCACCGGGCTTGCATCTTCCACCAATACTTTAACGATGGTACCTTTTACCTCACTTTCAATTTCGTTAAATAATTTCATGGCTTCAATGATACATACTACTTTACCTGGGCTAACTTCTGTTCCTTCCTCAGCCATCAATGGCTTATCTGGAGAAGCACGACGATAAAATGTTCCAATCATTGGACTTTTAATAGTAATCAAGTTACTTGCAACTGGAGCTGCTGGTGCAGCTAATGTTGGAGCTGCAGGGGCTGCTTGTGCAACTGGAGCTGCTGGTGCTGAAGTATACATTTGCGCTGGTGCTGTGGTAACTGTTACCTTTTCTTCCTTTTGTTTAATGGTTACTTTACCATCCTTATCTTCGATGCTAATTTCACCGATATTACTCTTGTTAACTACTTTAATTAAATCGTGAATTTGTTTCAAGTCCATATTTGGCAATTTTGGGTAAAATTGGTGTTTTTTTACTAAAAAACACAAAAAAAGGGGCTTTTTTTATTAAAAATGGGCATTTTTTGCCAAAAAAATACCCCGAGGATTCGGGGTATTTTAAGCTATTTGAGACCTATTTAAAGGCTTAAAATAGCTTAAAAAAACAAAAATGTCACGAAGCTTCGGGACATTTTTAAAATCAATTAGAGTGATTTTATGAGGACTTATATTTCAATAAAGTCCGATATAAAGAAAGGGGCTCCTTTATGGGGTCCCTTTAAAAATCATAAGAGTGATTTTATGAGGACTTATATTTCAATAAAGTCCGATATAAAATCTATTTGACTCTTTCTACATATTCACCATTCTTAGTATTAATTCTGATTCTTTCTCCTTCATTTACAAATAAAGGCACCATCACGGTTGCGCCTGATTCAATGGTTGCCGCTTTCAAAGCACGCGTTGCAGTATCCCCTTTTACCCCATTTTCACAATAAGTAATCAACACCTCAATCTTTTCGGCTAATTCAGCACCAATAGGCATTTCTGTTTCCGTATTCATGAATACGAATACTTCGGCGCCTTCAATCAAATATTGAGGAGCATCGATCATTTCCTCAGCCATTGCGATTTGCTCAAAAGTCTCATTATTCATAAGGTTATAGCCACTGTCATCCTTATAAAGGAATTGGTAGGTCTTTTTTTCAACACGCACTGGGAAAATGTTTATATAAATTATTATCCAATTTTAGAATCATTCCACGACTAATGTCTGATGTTGTTGCCATAATTTTAATTTTTATTTGTCTGACGAGGGACAAAAGTACTACATGAAAGCCATTTATAAAAAAACATGGAATTTTTGTTGAGAAATAAGGGCAAAAAAACTGGGTTTAGCCTATTTTTGCGCCACAAATAACAAATTCACGCATAATGTCAGTATTAGTTAATAAAAACTCAAAGGTCATCGTTCAAGGTTTTACCGGAACTGAAGGTAGTTTTCATGCAAGTCAAATGATCGAATATGGAACGCAATTAGTGGGTGGGGTAACTCCAGGTAAAGGCGGAACAACTCATTTAGATAGACCCGTATTTAATACCGTTGCAGATGCTGTAAAAAATACAGGTGCGGATGTGAGTATCATTTTTGTACCTCCTGCTTTTGCTGCGGATGCGATCATGGAAGCCGCTGATGCAAATATTGCTTTAGTAGTATGTATCACGGAAGGTATTCCTGTGCAGGATATGATAAAAGCAAAAAACTATTTATTAGGTAAAACAACACGTTTGATAGGACCCAATTGTCCAGGTATCATTACAGCTGAAGAATGTAAAGTGGGTATCATGCCAGGATTTATTTTTAAGAAAGGAACCATCGGTATTGTTTCAAAAAGTGGAACGCTTACTTATGAAGCAGCTGATCAAGCAGTTAAAGCTGGCTTGGGTGTTTCAACTGCCATTGGTATTGGTGGTGATCCAATTATTGGAACTACGACTAAAGAAGCGGTAGAATTATTAATGAATGATCCTGCAACGGAAGGTATTATCATGATTGGTGAAATTGGTGGAAGCATGGAAGCAGATGCTGCCAATTGGATCAAAGATAATTTGAAAAAACCTGTAGTTGGATTTATCGCAGGTCAAACAGCGCCTCCAGGCCGACGCATGGGTCACGCTGGCGCGATTGTTGGTGGTGCAGATGACACTGCTGCTGCTAAAATGAAAATCATGGCAGAATGTGGCATTCACGTTTGCGCTAGTCCTGCTGACATTGGAATTACAATGGCAAAGGCATTAAAAAAATAATTATTTAAATTAAGCATACTGAAATCCCTTATCCTAAAACGATAAGGGATTTTTTATTGTAAGTTTGTTATATGAAACGCGCCATTATTTTATTTTTATTTTTTACAATCCGCTTTTATACACAGGCGCAAAATTTAACAAGCGTTAATAAAAAGCCCAGTATTCAAATTCAATGCACCACGCCCACTATATTATCATTAGGGCAATCCATTAAACTAAAAGTAAAAGTGCGTCACAATTTACTGCAAGAAAAAACAGGACAACTTACTTTGGCTTTGATCAATCACAAAACAAAAAAATCAGTGGACGGTTGGTTTTTAAATATTTTTCCATTTCAATATTTCACAACCATCCAAAACGAAACATTTGAAACTGAATTTCCTTTTACAGTTCCCTTTGATTACCTAGGAAATTTTGATATTGAAATTGTAGCAAGGGTCAACGAAATCAAGGATAGTATTCACATTACCATACCCACAAAAAAAGCAAAATAAGTTGGAGGAAAAAGTAAAATATTTGATCATTGGCCAAGGATTAACTGGCACTTGGTTAAGTTATTTTTTACACAAACAAGGCATCTCATTTAAGGTTATTAATGATGCAAAAACTTTTTCCGCAACCAGTGTGGCAAGTGGTGTAATCAATCCCGTCACCGGCCGTAGGATTGTGCAAACTTGGATGATTGATACCCTTCTCCCTTTTGCGATTGACTCTTACAAGGCATTTCAAAAGGATGAAAATATTACGATTATTAAAGCCGCTCCCATTGCATTAATACACCCTTCCCTGCAAATGAAGGAAAGCTTTGACTACCGACTCACACATGATAATATTTATTTAAAGGAAAATGACAATTCATCTTTAGGACAATACTTTAATACTCCTTTTGGCACAGGCGAAATTGACCAATGTTACTGGATTGATTTAATCCAATTTTTAAAAGCCGGTCGTGAAAAATTAAGTCCCCATTTTATTGAAGACTATTTTGATATTTCCGATTTGATTTTAACCGAGCAAGATGTTCGATGGAAAAACATTATCGCAGAAAAAATAATATTTTGCGACGGACTTAATACCATGAACAATCCCTACTTCAAAGCCCTCCCATTTGTGCCTAATAAAGGAGAAGCTTTAATCGTAAAAATAAAAGGGCTTGCGCCAACAAATATTTACAAAACGAATATTACCATAGTCCCTTGGAAAGATGATTTATTTTGGGTAGGATCAAGTTATGAATGGAGTTTTACTAATGCACTTCCAACTGAAAGCTTTAAGGAAAAAATGATTACAGCGCTGGATGCCGTTTTAAAACAACCTTACGAAGTAGTTGATCATTTGGTTGGCATAAGACCCGCCAATACAGAAAGGCGCCCATTTGTAGGACTTCACCCAAAATATCCACAATTGGGTATCTGTAACGGCATGGGTACAAAGGGCTGCTCACTTGCCCCCTATTTTTCGAAACAACTTATAGACCATATAGAACAAGGCACTATGATTGAACCAGAAGCTGACTTAAAAAGATTTACCTCAATTTTATCGGATTAATTCTAGGAAAAAATAAAAAAAAGAATATTTTTATTCGACATTAAAAACTGATAAACAATAATCTCCAAATAATCACCATGCCTAATCAATCAAACGACAATTATAATATTCCTATTAAGTACCGTAAAATGGAAAACTTACATATCGTATTTTGGTTGTTTAAAGATATTGCATGGTGTTTGTCTTTGACGCTTTTGGGAATTGTGATGATTATCCCAACATTGACCATCTCCATAATTATCGCCTATAGAACGCGAAATATCTTTTCTGAATTAGCACATAACCTTGCCATCACCGTTTGGATTACGGCCAACTCATTTTGGATGTGCAGTGAATTTTTTGGCGTAGATCATCTAATCGTTTATGGAAATATCACAGTCAAGCATTTAGCAATGATTCCATTTGTTACAGGCATCTTGATATTAGGCTATTACTATCTTATCTATAAGCCATCTCACAAAGAAGAAAATTCCACTTTATAATTTAATCCAAGTGCTTTTTCAATCGGTAAGATTGAAAAAATGTGGCTAGCCCCAATAAGGATACAGTTAAAAACGCCCATCGTAAACCAATGGCTTGGGATAAAAACCCAATGATGGGTGGGCCAATCAAAAATCCGAAAAATCCAATAGAGGAAACTGAAGCTAACGCAATACTCGCTTGCCCAGGTGCCGCACTCCTTCCAACAGATCCATAAATGGTGGGAATGACTGATGATACCCCAAAACCGACCAACATAAATCCAAAAGTACTAATTATAATACCCGGTAGCATTACCGCAATAATTAATCCAATGGTAACCAATAAGCCACTTAACATTAATTGTTTTCTTGCCCCCCAATAATTAATTAATATATCTGCAAACATGCGACCAATGGTCATACAAGCCATGAAACTGATATATCCCATAGTACGATATTCATTGGGCACCAAAGCTACTTTTTGAAAATATAACCCGCTCCAGTCAAACATCATTCCCTCGCAAATCATATTTCCTAAAGCGATAAATCCAAATTGCAACATAATTGCACTTGGCTTATTCCACATTTTATTTAGTGGTTGCTTATTTTTTTCAGAAGGCATTAAATAGGGATGCGCAAATACCAAATAAATAATTGAAACCAATGCAACAAAAACAAATTGATAAATCGGAGAAATTTGTTTTGCAACAAATAGTCCGCCGATCAATCCTCCTACAAAACCAGCCAAACTCCAAAAACCATGAAAGGTGGATATGATACTTTTCTCAAATAATTTAGATAAAACCACGGCTTGTGTATTCACCGCTACATTATAAAAATTACCTGCCATGCCAAAAATAAATAAGCAAATTCCTAATTGCCAGGTTTGTGTAATTGTCCCAATTAAAATCAAGGAAAGCGGGTATAAAACAGCGGCAATTTTGAGCATTCTGTTACTGCCGTAAATGGAAGTCAAACTACCTGAAATAGGAATGCCAAGGAATGAACCCACAGGCAAAAACAATAGCATCGCACCCAATTCTGCATCATTTAAACCCAATTGCATTTTAATATCAGGAATTCTGCTCGCCCAACTGGCAAAACAAATCCCAGTAAAAAAGAAAAAACCGGACAAAACTATGCGCCTAGTGCGGTTTGAGATATGGGAATGGGTCATAGCGCAAAGATGATGAATTTATGGGAATTGAAGTATATTTGCAGTCCAAACCTATTTCAATATTTTTTTATGTATCGTACGCACCATTGTGGAGAATTAAATAGTCAATTTGTTACTCAAAACGTGACCCTTGCCGGTTGGGTACAAACCATTCGCAAATTTGGCGCTATTACATTCTTGGATTTAAGAGATAGGTATGGGATTACACAACTTTTAATTGGAGAAGAGCTTCAAACCGAATTGGATAAAAATCCTTTAGGGAGAGAATTTGTTATTCAAGTGAAAGGAACTGTTATTGAACGTTCAAGTAAAAATGCAAATATTCCTACAGGAGATATTGAAGTAAAAGTTGCCGAATTCAAAATATTAAATGCATCTGCTGTTCCGCCATTCACCATTCAAGATGATACGGACGGAGGAGATGACATTCGTATGAAATACCGTTTCTTGGATTTAAGAAGAAATGCAGTAAAAAAGAATTTAGCATTACGTTATGATGTAAATCGTGCAACAAGAAACTATTTACATGAAAAAGGATTCATGGATATTGAAACGCCTTTTTTAATTAAATCTACACCCGAAGGTGCGCGAGATTTTGTGGTGCCTAGCAGAATGAACGCAGGTGAATTTTATGCATTACCACAATCACCACAAACGTTTAAGCAACTTTTAATGGTGAGTGGGTACGATAGATACTACCAAATTGTAAAATGCTTTAGAGATGAGGATTTAAGAGCCGACAGACAACCAGAATTTACACAAATTGACTGCGAAATGAGTTTTGTGGAGCAGGAGGATATTTTAAACATGTTTGAAGGTTTAATAAAAAGCATATTTAAAGATGTAAAAAATATTGATTACACCGAGACGGTGCAACGCATGACCTGGGAAGATGCCATGTGGCAGTTTGGCAATGACAAACCTGATATTCGTTTTGGCATGCAATTGTGTAATTTAAAAAAGCCTACGCATGTATTTTCAGACAAAGCAGATCAAGCAGCACTCATTAACGGTGTTGACTTTAAAGTATTTGACGAAGCTGAAACAGTGATTGCCATAGCAGTACCAGGATGTAGCGAATACTCCCGCAAGCAAACTGACGAATTAACAGAATGGGTTAAACGTCCACAAATTGGAATGAAAGGATTAGTATTCATCAAATGCAATGCCGACGGTACTTTCAAAAGCAGTGTAGATAAATTTTATTCGGAAGATAAATTAAAAGCGATTGCAGCTGCTTCAAATGCAAAAGCAGGGGATTTAATATTAATATTAGCGGGTGCGGAAGAAAGAACAAGAAAAGCAATCAGCGAACTTCGTTTGGAATTAGGCAAACAACTAGGCTATAGAAAAGAAGATGAATTTAAATTGTTGTGGGTATTAGATTTCCCATTATTTGAATATGACGAGGAAGGTAATCGTTGGGTAGCTAGACACCATCCATTTACATCACCTAAGCCTGATCATATTGAGATTATGATTAACAACGCCCCTGAAATTAGTGACGCTGCAAAATATTTAGAACATCCTTATGCTGGTATCAAAGCGAACGCTTATGATATGGTCTTAAATGGTAATGAAATTGGGGGTGGCTCAATACGTATTTTCCAACGCGCTTTACAAGAAAAAATGTTTGCAGCCCTAGGCATGAGCCCCGAGGAAGCACAACATAAATTTGGATTTTTATTGGGTGCCTTTGAATATGGCGCACCACCACATGGCGGCATTGCGTTTGGCTTTGATCGCTTATGTGCTTTATTAGGTGGCAGTGAAAGTATTCGTGACTTTATTGCTTTCCCTAAAAATAACAGCGGTCGTGATGTAATGTTAGATGCGCCAAGTAGCATTGACGATAAACAATTTGAAGAGCTTCACATAAAATTGAATTTGAAATAAATTATTGAAATTAAACGCAACCGTCCTCATGTCGAATGAAATGAAATTGTACACAGTACTCTCCTATTGCTTAATTCCAATAGCTTTATTTTTTGCATTCTTAGATATCATCATTCTAGTTACTTCATTAGCTAATCCAAGTGCGCTAATCATGGTATTCATAGTAGCCTGTTTGGTCATCTATACCTACACTAGTTTTAAGTTTTTAAAAAATGGTGTGGAACGTGAACAAATACAAACAAAAAAATCAAAAGATTGGATCAAAGTAAACGCCTATGTAAGTTTATTTTTATGTAGTTTATTTTTCATTAATTCCATAAGTATACTTATTTCAACAAATGAAGTATTAAGCGGCTTCATCAACGAATTTTTAGAACAACAAGCTGGATTCCCAGCTGAAATTACTAGTAAAATGATTCTTTCAATATTAAGAGGCGTATCCGTATTTTTATTGGTCACTGGAATTATTGGAATCGTGCACATCAGAACCACCCTTAGATTGGTTAAGCGCTATGACTATTTGTTTGAATAGTAGGTTAATTCAAACCGCAACTTGACTGCGCACCCGCGTCAAATTTTGTATTGCTAATTTTGTACCTTTATACAAATGAACAGTGCCATCCCTTTAGCTGAAAGACTACGCCCCAAAACGCTTACTGATTTGGTTGGACAGGAACATCTTTCCAGTCCGGACAGTGTTTTACAAAAAGCAATTACAAAAGGTAAAGTCCCCTCTATGATATTATGGGGCCCTCCTGGTGTAGGCAAAACAACTTTGGCTAATATTATATCCACCACATTCAATAGCGCCTATTATCAGCTCAGTGCCATTAGTAGCGGTGTAAAGGAATTAAGAGAAGTTATTGAAGAAGCCAAATCAAAACCGGGTGCTATATTATTTATAGATGAAATTCATCGATTTAACAAAGGCCAACAGGATGCACTTTTAGGAGCTGTAGAAAAAGGCATTATCACATTAATTGGCGCCACCACCGAAAATCCCAGCTTTGAAGTAAATAGTGCCTTACTCAGCAGATGTCAAGTATTTATATTAAAAGCATTGGATGAAAAGGCTTTACATAAATTAATTCATCAAGCGATTGAAAAGGATGAAATGTTTCAAGGCCAAAATATTGAGATCAAAGAAACCGAAGCCTTGTTTCAATTATCCGGTGGTGATGGAAGAAAGTTGTTAAACTTATTAGAATTATCCGTTGAAGCGTTAATAGATATTGAAAAATCAGGATCACCCTTGGTATTGACCAATGATTGGGTGATGGAAGTTGCGCAAACCAATATTGCACTCTATGATAAAAATGGCGAACAACACTATGATATTGTTTCCGCATTTATCAAAAGTATGCGAGGATCGGATCCGAATGGAGCAATATACTGGTTATCGAGAATGATTGCAGGTGGTGAGGATGTGAAATTCATTGCACGACGTATGCTTATATTTTCAAGTGAAGATATTGGCAATGCAAATCCAAATGCTTTTTTATTAGCCAATGCTTGCTTTGATGCAGTGACAAAAATAGGTTACCCGGAAAGCAGAATTATACTGTCACAATGTGCGATATATTTAGCCAGTTCCCCAAAAAGCAACGCGTCCTACGAAGCAATCAATCATGGACTCGCACTCGTGGACAAAACCGGGAATTTACCTGTACCCTTACATTTAAGAAACGCCCCAACAAAATTAATGAAGGACTTATCCTATGGTAAAAATTACCAATATTCACATTTGGGTGAAAATAATTTCCTTGAACAAGAATACTTACCTGAACCTATAAAAAATTCTACCTTATATCAGCCTCAAAAAAATGCAAGAGAACAAGAAATAAAAAAGTTTTTGAGTGAAAGATGGAAAGGTAAATATGGCTATTAGGCAACTAACCCTAATCAATTTTTTATTACATTTGTTTTATGAGTCAACTTAATAATACCACTTGGGTCACCAAACATTTTTCAGATCTTTCAGTTGCAGAAGTATATGAAATGTTGCGATTAAGAAGTGATGTTTTCGTAGTGGAGCAGCACTGCATATTTTTAGATGCGGATAACAACGACCAAAAAGCATACCATGTACTTGGTTATGTAAATGGTGAACTAATTGCAACAACCCGTTTATTTGATAAAGACATTGTTTACAAGGGCTATCAGAGTATTGGACGTGTAGCTAATGCAGCAAAATATAGAGGCATGGGTATTGGTAAAAAGCTAATGCAGTATTCCATTGAACAATGCGAACAGCTTTTTGGGAAGGGCCCTATTAAAATTGGCGCCCAACTTTATTTAAAAAAGTTTTATAACGAACAAGGCTTTGAACAGGCGGGCGAAATTTACCTGGAGGATGAAATTGATCATATCCCAATGATTCGTCGCTAGAATAATTTATACGAAAATTTAATTCCTTGTGTTTTTGGCCCATTTTGCAAATAACCGTTTACAAAATCAACCCGAATTAATTTAAATATTTTCTCAACGGAGACGAAAGTTTCAAAATAATTAGGTTTTCCATTTACATTCAAGGTGTTTGCCCCTACTACAAAAAACCAATTTAATTTTTTAAATACTGGTATTTTATTAGAGATAAAGCCATTCAAATGATACTCAAAATGGGATTCAGTATAAAGGGATGCTGTGTTACTAAAAGTATAATAAGGTAATAACTGAAATCCATTCATATAGTTATTATTCACTGCAATTTCATTGCCTAAATAGTGTTGATAATCAGGTGCGAATACTTTATTTGCATTAGAGAAACCGCCTATACTAATCTTTGCATCTAATTTGCCATATAGTTTTAAATTCAAATTTTGCGAAGCTGTTAAGCGCCACTTTACAAAATCAACATCGCTTTGTGCTATAGATTTCAAACCACTTGCTACATTAAAATTAATTGTCGGATATTTTGAACCTAAATTAATCATACGCTCAGGGAGTTCAAGGTATTTGGAGAAAGGTCTCCAGGTAACATTAAAACTAACCACCAATGATTTATGCGGAACTAGATTAGCACTCATTAAAGTAGTAGGATAATTTGGATCAAAAGTTTTATCTCTGAAAATTTCAATCACATTGTCCATTGGTTTTCGGTTTTGATATTGCAAATTCACCGAAGCATTAATACCCTGTCCAAAATTTCGACCGTAACCAATTTTAAAAAATGAAGCGGAATAGGTTTTCATATCATTTCGGCCCCAGATATATCCGCCTACAGAATTAGCCAATTCTGTTATTGGATTATTGTTATTAAACTGAAAAACGTTATTCCCAAAACCAATATTCATAGCGGACCTAGATTTTGTAGGGAATGTATAGTTGGTAATGAGTTCCCCATATAATTTTTGCCTACTTAACCCGTACCTTAAAGCTGGATTAATTTGCAGATTATTGTACCTTTTGAACTGTTTTGAATAGGACATTCTGAAATTCATCACCCTTCCTTCCGCAGGATTAAAGTAAGTAGGAAAGGTGGTGAGTAAAGGATCAAATCGTAGGAAGGTTTTTTTAGTTTGTATGCTATAGTTATAACCTCTTATAAACACATTAAAAAACTTGGGCTTATTCCTAACCTTATCCACACTATCCATATAAGCTGGCGTAGATCGTAATTTTTCAAGACTGTCCTTTTTAATAAAATCCAATGCCTCACTAGGAAGCAAAGCGACCGGACGTGCACTATCCCAAAATTGCAATGATTTTTTATTAGAACTATCTAGATATTTGATGACAATGTTGCTAAAATACTTGGGGCCAAAATTTTTATTTATTTCATATTGGTTATACACCTGCAAAAAGCTACCATAAAACTTGAAACCCAAAAAACTACCAGCAATATTACTTACTTGTTGCTTTACCACCCATTGATTATTTATAGGCGTATATATTTGTTCATAGCTCACCGTATCTACTAATTGTAATTGCTGTTCCTTTAATAAATTCAACTGGACACTATGAATGCACCAACGACCATCAATGATGGTGATGAACCCCGTAAACAGCGGCTCTTGCTTACGCTTTGGTGTCACTTTAATTCTACAAATCTCAAGCCCATTTTCATAAAACGACCCTAGGTATTTATACTTGTAATAATTAAGTGCATTATCAGCGATGGGTGAAATAAATCCTCTTGGATTAAAGGCATTACTTACCACAATATTGTTTTCGTAAAATGAGATAATATTCGGATTCCCAAATCCAAATCCATTGCTACGTCCACTCACTTTAGTAGAAGTGATTTCAACTTTTTTCTGATTGTCTTTAATAGAATAATCTGCAAAGGTTTCTGATAAATACAAGAGCTTCGCTTTACTAGTATCGCCATCCTCAAAATCAACCGTGTCTCCCAAAAACTTACTAGGGTAGTCGCGCAATTGTAGTTGCCCTTTTAAATATACCTGGCATTTAAAATTATTGAACTCCTTTAAATAGACAGGTCTTTTTTTAATTGCATTTCTGATAATTTCATATGCCGGATCCTCTGCTTTATTTGATACGACTACTTCCTTTAATTCATATTCTTGTTCCTCTAAAATAAAATTTAAAGTGGTGACATTATCTTCAATTTTTATTTTTTTCTCATTGGTCTTAAATCCAATATTTTGACAGACAACAATATATTCCCCTTTTGATATTTGCAACACATACTGCCCCTTACTATTAGCCGTAGTGCCCTTGGTTGTTTTTTTGATACTAATTGAAGCGAATGGTATTTCCTTCCCTTTCATATCCTTCACAGTTCCTTGTAAAGTACCCGCATGCAATACTACTGAATGAAAAAGAATGATGATGAACAAAAAGCAATTGCGATATAATAAAGAATTTTTCAAAAGTTGTTTTATAATTTATTGAATAGAATGTATTAGTATGAATTTTGTTACAAAATCATGCTCCGGCCTATTTCATTTCTAAAGCTAAATATTTAGCGGTATGTGTTTTTGATTTTTTAATCATTTCTTCCGGCGTTCCTGCAAACTGAATTACTCCACCGCCACTTCCACCTTCAGGACCTAGGTCTATAATATGATCGGCTACTTTAATTACATCCATATTATGCTCAATGACTAATACGGTATTGCCTCTATCTACTAATCTATTCAATACACCAATTAATAATTGTATGTCCTGAAAATGCAAACCCGTAGTGGGTTCATCTAGTATATAAAATGTTTTACCTGTATCCTTCTTTCCTAATTCCGTTGCCAATTTAACGCGCTGCGCCTCACCACCACTTAAGGTAACCGCTGATTGCCCTAAAGTGATGTAACCCAATCCCACTTCTAATAACACTTTTAATTTGCGATAAATAAACGGCACTGCTTGGAAAAATTCACATGCTTCCTCCACCGTCATATTTAATACATCGCTGATGGATTTGCCCTTATACCTAATTTCCAATGTTTCTCTGTTATATCTTTTCCCGCCACATTTTTCACAATGCACATATACATCTGGTAAAAAATTCATCTCAATAACACGCATTCCTCCTCCTTCACATACTTCGCAACGCCCACTTTTAACATTGAATGAAAAACGACCTGCTTGATAGCCTCTAATTTTTGCTTCAGGCACGGAAGCAAACAAAGTTCTTATATCAGTAAAAAAGCCGCAATAAGTTGCAGGATTACTTCGAGGGGTTCGACCAATGGGTGATTGATCAATCTCAATTACCTTATCAATATTATCCAGGCCTGCCACTTTTACATAGGACATGGGCTTGGTTTTACTGTTATAACAATACTGAGATAAAATTGGATACAAGGTTTCATTAATCAATGTTGACTTTCCACTTCCACTCACGCCCGTCACTACGGTGAAGGTACCTAATGGAAAATCACAGTTTACTTTTTGCAAAGTATTACCAGTAGCTCCTTTAATACTTATCATTTGACCATTCCCTTTTCTGCGTTCTGACGGTATCTCAATTTTCTTTTTCCCTGCCAAATAAAGTGCTGTATCCGATTTTAATTTAATAATTTCCTGTGGGGTTCCTTGTGCTACAATATGACCGCCATGGATTCCCGCCTTTGGACCAATATCCACTAAATAATCTGCCGCCATCATGATATCCTTATCATGCTCAACGACCAAAACAGTGTTACCGATATCGCGCAATTGTTTTAGCGCAGTAATTAATCTTTGGTTATCTCTTTGGTGAAGTCCAATTGAAGGCTCATCTAATATATAAGTAATCCCTTGTAATTGAGATCCAATTTGTGTTGCCAAACGAATACGTTGCGACTCGCCACCACTCAATGATTTGGAAGGGCGACTTAGGGACAAATAGGATAAACCCACATTCATTAAAAATGAAATACGATCATCAATTTCTTTTAATATACCACTTGCTATTTGTGTATCTTTTTTATCCAATTTTGCTGGTAGTTTTTTAAACCACTCCTGCAGATCATCTAAATGCATTTCATTTAAAAATGCAATATTTTTTTCATTCACCTTAAACCACAAACTTTCTTTTCTTAATCTAGCACCTTCGCAGGTTGGACAGGTATTTAATTCCATATACCCTTCTACCCATGCCTTTAAATGATCAGTGCTTTGAGAAGAAGTAAACCACCTTTTCATCATTGGGACAATACCTTCATAACTTCCGGTATAGGTATCCGGAATATTTTCATCATTCAAATCCAAGTCCAAAGTGGACGAAATATTTTTATCCCCAAATAATATTAAATTCAATTGCTCCTTTGATAAATCATTGATTGCTTTATCTAAACTTATTTTATGTTTTCTTGCAAATAATTTAATCTGATTAAAAACGCTGGCCTCTCTGGCTTCCCCCAATGGATGAATAGCCCCTTCGTTTATACTTAATGTATGATCATGAAGTAATAAACTCATATCAATGGCATACACATTTCCCAATCCCTTGCAATTTGGGCAAGCACCATAAGGTGAGTTAAATGAAAAGCTATTCGGTGAAGGCTCCTCATAACTGAGTCCGGTGGTTTCACACATTAATTGTTTTGAATATTGAACCGCTTTTGTTTTTCCTTCTTCTAAAACAAACAACAAATCCTTACCCATTTTTAAACATTGGGAAACGCTTTCACCCAACCTACTTTTCATAGCAGCATTCACAGGCATGCGATCCACGACTACTTCAATATCATGTATTTTGTAACGGTCTACCTGATACTTTGGCCTTAGTTCAACAATTTCACCATCTACCCTTGCTTTAACAAAACCCTTTTTTCTAATTTCTTCAAATAACTCACGATAATGTCCTTTTCGGCCACGTACCACTGGGGCCAATAAATTAATTTTTTTATCCTTAAACTGTGTGGCAATATTTTGAATGATTTCTGCTTCGGAAAATTTCACCATGGGTTTTCCCGTATTGTAACTATAAGCCTTGCCAATTCTTGCATATAACAAACGTAAAAAATCATATAATTCCGTAACCGTTCCAACTGTTGACCTGGGGTTTTTATTGGTCGTTTTTTGCTCAATAGCAATGACTGGCGACAAACCGGTAATTTGATCCACATCTGGCCTTTCCATATCTCCCATAAACTGCCTTGCATATGCACTAAAGCTTTCCATATAACGGCGCTGCCCCTCGTTATATAGGGTATCAAAAGCGAGTGATGATTTGCCGCTTCCACTCACACCGGTAAACACCACTAATTCATTTTTAGGGATGGTAATATCAAAATTTTTCAAGTTATGCTCCCTAGCACCAATGACCGATATATATTCTTTTTGTTTATTCATGAGATTTGGTAAAGTTATAACAACCCATCAAATAAATAGTTGACTCACGAGCACAAACATTTAGTAATTTTGCATAAATAAGCCTATTAAAACCATGTCTATTTTAAATAGCACAAAAATGCCCTTAAATGTTAGCTACAAATTGGCGCAGGCTTATGCATTAATCATAGCCATTTTATTGTTCATTCTAAGCTATATTTTTGGAAGGGACAACCTGTTTTTATGGTTTAACACCGATCTTGGCGCATTTGCAGATACCTTTTTTTCCTATTTTACTTATTTGGCGGAGGGTTGGATTTGGATACCTTATTTGCTAGTTTTAGTATTGCTTTTAAAAAAAGATGCTACATTTATTTTGATCAATTTTTTAAGTTCTACGATTCTGACCCAAGTGCCAAAAAATTTATTCTGGCCAAATGTGAATCGACCCATTGCGAGCGATATTCCAATTTCAAAAATTCACACGGTACCTGGCGTTGAAGTACATACTTATAATAGTTTTCCCTCAGGTCATACCGCAACCGCATTCACTTTATTTTTAATCACGGTATATTTTTTCCCAAATAGAAAAGTTTTAATGGCTGGAGCTATATATGCTTTAATTTGTGGCTATTCCAGAATATACCTTGGACAACATTTCCCATTAGATATTGCCGGAGGAATTATTGCAGCATTATTAGGTGTTGCATTAAGTATACAAATAAGAAAAAAATTATTTAAAAAGCCTTTTTAATAATACACCCTATGAAATACAAAATATTTAGTTTCATTATAGGCCTAAGTTTCATTGGGCAATTAGCAGCGCAGGATACCTCAAAAGTGAATAACCACAATTATACTGTTGCTGAAAAAAATATAATTGATCTAACCCAGCAAATTGTTCCTGGCCGAAAAAATAGTCCCGCGCAGCAAGTCAAGCCCTATATTATTTTAATATCAGCAGATGGATTTAGGGCTGATTTCGCAGAAAAATATGAAGCCAAAAATTTACAAAATTTATCCAATAATGGGATTCGTGCAAAATTCATGACACCCTCCTATCCTTCAGTTACTTTCCCAAATCATTATAGTATTGTAACTGGTTTATATCCTTCGCATCATGGATTGGTTGACAATAGTTATATCGATGTTCCTACTGGTGCATTTTACAATATGGGAAATAAAAAAATGGTTGCCGAAGGAAAATGGTATGGCGGAACGCCATTGTGGGTATTAGCAGAAAAACAACAAATGGTTACAGCAAGTTTTTATTGGGTTGCTTCTGAAGCAGCTATTCAAGGTATTCGCCCTACCTATTATTATAATTATAGTGAAAAAGTACCTATTGGAACTAGGATCAAAGCGGTGAAAGATTGGTTAACCCTTCCTGAAGAAAATCGTCCGCACTTAATCACCTTTTATTTCCCAGATGTTGATCATGATGCCCATGATTTTGGCCCGGAAGATCCGAGAGTAAAAAAATCTGTTCAATTTGTTGATAGTAGCATTCATGCTTTACAATTAGCACTTGCACCACTAAATCTTCCAATCAGCTATATATTCGTATCTGATCATGGGATGACTACAGTGGATAATGTAAATACCTTGGGTTTACCAAAAGCAGTAGACACCAGTTACTTTAAAGTGCCATGGGGAGATGCACAATTACATTTGTATGCAAAAGATGCTTCTAAAATTGAATCTACTTACCAGGAACTAAAAAAAGATACCAATATCACCGTTTATAAATTAGATGAAACGCCTGATTATTGGCATTATAAAAAATCAGATGACTGGAACAATCGTTTAGGTGATTTATTATTGATCCCGCATGTACCTAAAATATTTAATCTATCCCCTTATAAAACAACCAGAGGCAAACATGGATTCGATAATCATCTAGTAGATATGCGTGCTAGTTTTATGGCTTGGGGACCCGCATTTAAAAAAGGGAAAGTAATTGAAGGTTTTGAAAATGTAAATATCTATCCAATCATTGCCCATGTATTAGGATTGGAATTTGATGAAAACAAAATTGATGGAAAATTAAATGTATTAAAACCGATTTTGAAAAATTAGCCATCGTAAATTACTACAGGCTATTTTTTATACAACGAACTGAAAACCCACCCACTTTTGTATTTAAATTAGATTGTGTAAAACTTGTATTATCATTGCTTAATGACCAAGTAAATGCACGCGTAGTATTATAAGAATCAGCAGTCCAAAAATAGGTTACATTACGTTGTGAACTTGGAGCCGAAGTCCCCATATATCCAGCACCTAAAGCAGAAAAATTAGTCGTATTTGTAGCGCCTGAATTTGGCGAATCCCAATGTAGCAAACCTGCTTCTTTTAATGTTCCACCATTACCTCCAATAGTTGTATTTAATGTACTAAACTCGCCATCAGTTGGGGTATGCCAACCAATAGGGCAAATACCTCTTGAATCAATAACTGCATAATAGTTATATAATTTTCCATAGACTGCATCATTCGATGCATCGAAATTATAAGAACACATTGCAGGCGTGGTTAAACTTCCCCATCCTATATTATTTGAGTAATAAGGAATTGGATCGCCATTATTATAAGATATTACGTTCAAATTTCTTTTAAGCCAAAATTGACTCCCAATAGTCACAGATTCATTAGTCACCGGCACTACCAAGAACCCTTGTGGAACCACTTGTGATTTGCTATTAAAGTTTAAGCATAAAAATATTAATATAGAAACTGCTGTTTTCATTAGTAAAAATTTTGTATCATGGTTGCATAATAACTTATTCCGTCACAAATGATAGTCATAAAATCAATCTTATTAGCCCCCGAAGTAATTATAGGTACAACTCCCCCTGCCCAATACAATTTTGTAGTGGTTGATGCTGTATTTGAAAAAGTGACTACTCGACCTCCAATATTGTCTTGTTTGAATCTTACTATATAAGTGCCTACAGTTGATGCGTTTGGTGTTGGTAAAATAAATGCCGTAGCCCCAGTTAATAAAATCTGAAAGATATTTCCAGTACTTAAGTCTATAGTTGATGTAGCCGCTGCATTGTAAGTAAGTAAATATCGTTTTGCTTTAACATCATTGGTTACAGTAACATTTGTTGCATTTATTGTTGTAGCACTCAAATTTGTTACCGTCAAGGTTGAAGCACTTATACCTGAATTAACAGATAAGCTTGTGGCAGTAGCATCTCCCAAAATAGGTGCTGTTAAATTAGGAGATATTAAATTTGCTTTTAATGCTAAACTAGTATTTACGTCTGATATGTTTGCTTTTAAATCCAGATTAGTATTTGTTGCAAATGAACTTATATCCTGATCACCTGTATTGGAGCCAGTAATTGCAGCTAATTTATTTTTTTCAGTGGTTGTATAATCATTGGTGGATAATTCTTTACCAGTCACCTTATCTACCTTCAACGCTAATCCTGAGGTTAGATCAGATGTGGTTGCTTTGAGCCCTAAGCTCGTAGTCATATCAGCCGTGTTAGCTTTTAAGCCCAATGAGGTAGTCATATCTGATGTATTTGCTTTTAAAGCAAGATTCGTATTAGTTGCAAATGAACTTATATCTTGATCCCCCGTATTCGTTCCAGTTATTGCAGTTAGTTTATTTTTTTCAGCGGTTGTATAATCATTGGTTGATAATTCTTTGCCAGTAACCTTATCTACTTTTAATGCTAATCCCGAACTAAGATCAGTTGCGTTTGCCTTCAGGCCCAATGAAGTAGTCATGTCTGATGTATTTGCTTTCAACACTAATCCCGAACTAAGATCAGTTGCGTTTGCTTTCAAGTCCAATGAAGTAGTCATGTCTGATGTATTTGCTTTTAAAGCAAGATTCGTAATAGTTGCAAATGAACTCAGATCCTGATCACCTGTATTAACCCCACTAAGCGTTGTAATACCTAATTTAGTTTTTATAGAAGCTATGGTTTCATCTCCAGTATTAATATTACTCGTGTTTGATAAAACAGCAAGTTGTGTCGTTGTTAATGGCGATTGTACATCTTGACCAATAACAAGTCCTAAATTGAATCTTGCATCTGCCGCTGTGTTTGCTCCTGTCCCACCATGCGTAATAGCAACTGATGAACCACTCCATATACCAGATGTTATCGTTCCCAAACTATTTAAATTACTACTACCTTGCCAAGTACTTATTGCAGTATTTTCTACATTTCCCAACCCCACTTTTGACTGATTTATACCATTAGAAATTTTTACATCTGTAATTGAAGCATCCGCAATTAAAGGAGTTGTGATATTTAAAGATGCTATATGCCTTGTTAAAATACTAGCATCAGCAACACCGCCTGAACTAATTTGACCATCCACATAGGCTTTAACCGCTTTTTGCGTCGGATATAAAATGTCATTTGCAGCTGTACCACCCAAATTTGTTACATCAGTACTATTAGCCTTGAGCGCTAGTGAAGAAGTGACATCTGTATTGTTTGCTTTAAGTCCTAAACTTGTATTTACATCAGTACTATTCGCCTTGAGCGCTAGTGAAGAAGTAACATCTGCACTGTTTGCTTTAAGCCCTAAACTTGTATTTATATCAGTACTATTCGCCTTGAGCGCTAGTGAAGAAGTTACATCTGCACTGTTTGCTTTAAGCCCTAAACTTGTATTTACATCAGTACTATTCGCCTTGAGCGCTAGTGAAGAAGTTACATCTGTATTGTTTGCTTTAAGCCCTAAACTTGTATTTACATCAGTACTATTCGCCTTTAATGAAAGATTAGTAATAGTAGCCAATAAACTTAAGTCCTGATCACCCGTATTTACACCTGTGATATTGGAAAGCTTTAGCTTATCCGCTGAAGTGTAATCGTTGCTAGATAATACTTTCCCAGCCACTTTGTCAACTTTTAAATTTAAACCTGAATTAAGATCAGCAATATTAACCATTAATGATAAACTTGAACTCACGTCAGTGAGGTTAGCTTTGGTATTTAATAATGTAATAAGATCATTGCTATTTGCCTTAAGTGCTAAGCTTGTATTCACATCAGTGATATTTGCTTTTAAACCTAGGTTAGCAATTGTAGCATATGAACTTAGATTTTGATCGCCAGTGTTTGTTCCGCTAATCGCCGCTAATTTGTTTTTTTCTATCGTTGTATAATCATTACTAGATAATTCTTTCCCAATTGAATGGTCAACTTTTAATGCTAACCCAGCTTTAGTGGCATATAAACTCAAATCCTGATCACCCGTATTTATTCCACTAATATTCGTAAGTTTTAATTTATCTGTTGTGGTGTAATCATTTGAACTAAGCCCCATTCCGATAACTTTATCTACTTTTAAAAGTAATCCAGTAGAAACATCTGTACTATTGGCTTTTAAGTCCAAGCTTGAATTTAAATCAAATATATTAGGTTTCAAGGCAAGAAAATTATCCAAATCAGCAATATTTACTTTTTGTGAAAGTACCGAATCAAAAACTTTAGTATTTACATCCAATGCTAATTTTGTAGCAAAAGGACTTAAATCTTGGTCACCAGTATTAACACCATTCAAAACTGTAATGCCAAGTTTTGACTTTATTGATAAAAGTGTTTCATCGCCGGTGTTAATACCTGAAATTTCATTTAATTTAATCTTCTCAACATTTGTATAATCATTTGAAGACAATTGTTTGCCATCAACCTTATCCAATTTTTCTGATAAACTTTTTAAAATTGGACTGATATCAAACGATTTTACAGCTAATTGCGTAGGTGTAACATAGCGTAAAATACTATCAGAAACATTCACTTTATTACCTAAATCACCTGAACTAGAAGCAAATAAAGCATAAGGGACTGTCCCAAAGGGCGTAGTACCAAAATCAATCCATTCTTTTGTATAGTCCCAATTTGCTCCAGGTGCAACTGGTGTAATTACTATTTTTATATTTAAATAATAAGGGCCGTTTGCCCAATCTATTTCATTTAAATTATAAAATTTACCCCCTTTTCTGACTCCTTTTCCAATGGTAAAATTAAAAATACCCATTTGATCTGTGGTAGTTTGAAATTCTTCAATAAGCACCTTACTCCCATTCGTATTCGATTGAATAATAGTAGATTGTAGAAATAATTGACGGCGATTTGCGGGATTATCATAATTGTCCTTTGCAACAGCCTGGAAAAAGATACCATTCTGACTAATTTGTGAAAAAGAAATAGTTGCAACAAAATTGAATAGTACTAGTAATAATAATTGTAAACATAGCAATTGTCTTAAATTTTGATGACGTAAAATGAAATACGGAATAAAGCGTCGAATTGAAAATTGAATGTTCATTAGAATAAAGTATAATTATATGTAAAAAGACATATAAAAGACAAGTAAATCAATAGGGCCAATGCCTCAAATACACAAAAACAGAATAAAAACAAACTTTATTATAATGTAGTATAAACATTAAAAGATAGTTTTACCATAATCAATTAAGAATGAAGAAAATTTCCTATATCACCCTTTTTATTTTTATGTGCATCACTGCTGCTAGCCAAAGTGATAGCGAAATCATCCAAAATAAATTAGTTGCAATGGGATTAGATTCAAGCAAGCTAAATAGTGTGCAGTTTTCTAAAAAATTGTTGAATACTTGGTCAAAGTCCAATTATGAGGAAAATAAATATAATCCATACATCATATTACCTATAAAAATATGGGAACAACTTTTCGAAATTCAAAATAATAAAATCAAAGAAGAACCATTAGCAGCTGAAATTGCAATTACATATGCAACTATATTAATTGATTTATCCAAATACGAAAAAGCTTTACCTCTTTTAGTAAAGGCTTATTTATCTAAAAAATTATTACCCAAAAGCGTATACAAAGTTTTACTCAACAACCTAGAGGTTTGCTACAAATCAAGAAATGAAATTTCAAAAGCGATTATTATTCGAAATGAATTAATTACAAACAAGTTATTAAAAAATTACTGGAGAATATATAAAGCATGTGGATTGACAGATGCAGCAATTGAAGATTTTTTGTTATTTGAAGAAAAATTATATTACGATAAAAATAAATTAATTATTCATCCTTCCTATTACAATAGCTTGAGTCGTTTGTATTTGCAAAATAATAAGATTGATAGTGCAAAGAAATATGGAGAAATAGGATTAAGAAATGTCGAATTTGCATTACAGGATAAATCAATTCGTTTTATCAATAAAAATGAAATATTAAACAATTGGAAGGCATTATATATAGGCTTTCTAGGAAAATGTGAGTTTAACACAAAAGCATATAAAAATGCTATTCCTAAATTAAAATACGCTGTAAATAACGGGAAAATTGATATTGAAAGCAATACATTAAGTATGATTTACTTAAGCTTATGTTATTTAAATTTAAATGATTTAAAATCATACAAATTATACAGTGATAGTGTTAAAAATATAATAAAAACAATTGATGCTGAAGATGTTATTCGAAGCTACTACTCCTCATGCAATAGTTATTATTCAAAAATTAATAAAAATGATTCTGCTATAAAATACTTGACACTTTATACACAATATAAAGACAAGCTAAACGCAGGTATAAAACAAAACCAATCCATATTACTTTTAGGTCAACTGGAAATTAAAAAAAGAAGAGATGAATTAAATTCTAAAAATATCAATTTTATAAAAATTGAAACCGAAAATAAACTTGTAAAAAATCAATTGTGGGTGTTGGTGATTTTTATAAGTACAATTATTATAGCCTTACTGTTATTAATTCATTTTCTACTATCCAATATAAAAAATAAAAAGCTCCTAAACATTAAAAATATAGAACTGGGAGAAAATATTAAAATCACGAATGAACAGATAGCAAAAAATGACTTTTTGCTAAAAGAATTACATCATCGTGTAAAAAATAATCTTCAGTTAATTTACAGCTTGCTCAACTTACAAAAAAGAAGGCTTGTTGAACCAGAAGTTAAAATAAATTTAACAGCTGTTCAAAATCGAATTCATACCATGTCTCTTGTACATGAGTTTTTATATAATTCAGACAATTACGAATATATAAATGTGCTGGAATATATAACAACATTAACAACACATCTTAAGACAATATATAAAAAGGAGAATAATGTAGAAATGAAATACCTTATTGATGAAGAAATAGAATTAGAATCGGAAAGAATGATTTATTTAGGATTGATTATTAACGAGATTATTTCAAACACTTTCAAATTCCATAAAGGTAATAATATAATTATCATTCTAAGCATCCAGACAATTAATGGTATGATTGAAATAAGTATTAAAGATAATGGGCCTGGATTTGATCAAGACTTAATTAGAGAAGAGAGTTTAGGATTAAAATTAACTAAAATAATGTGTGCCCAACTTAATGCCGAGCATGAAATAATTAGTAAAAATGGTGTTACGCATAAAATTAAATTCAATTTCGTAAAATAATAACCAATGAAGGAAGAAAAAAAGATTTTAATACTTGAAGATGATATAATTGTTGGTATTGACTTACAAGAAGTGCTTATTGCCAATGGCTATACTACCTCTCTTGTACACAATTACGAACAAGCACTTGCAGAGGCAAAAATATTCAAACCACAGCTTGCCATATGCGACATTAACCTAGGTAAGGGTTTGACTGGGATAGATTTTGTAAAAGATGTTTACATTAATTTACCAAAATTGGAAATCATATATGTAACCGCATTCAGCAACAAACAAATGATGGAGGAAGTTGCAACAACAAATTCATTGAATTATATAGTTAAACCCTGGAATGAAGAACAAATTAAAGTAAGTGTTAAAATGGCATTTAACTATATCGAGAAAAAATATTCAAACGAAGATCTATTAAAAGGTTTAAGTTTAACCGAATATAAAATAATAGACTTAATAGCAAAGCAAAAGAAGAGCAAGGAAATTGGAGCGCTCCTATTTATATCTGATAAAACTGTCAGAAATCATCGATATAACATTATCAAAAAATTAAATCTACCCAATGATAATAATAGTCTTTTAAAATGGGCATTGACACATATGAAGGAATCAAATTATTAATTGGATCATCGCTTCTTCAATCCTAATTCAAAACACAATACCAATATAGGCATTAATAACTATTAGAATAAAATTTAAGCTGTGTATGATTAAATGAGGCATTTGCCCTATTTATTAGTAAGTCAAAAATGGGCATATTTACAGTAATACTATATTCTAAATACATACTTAATGAACTATGGAAAAAGGATATCAATCGCATTGATATTAATACATCTGAGCAATATAATATATGCTCAACAACTAACTCAAAAACAACAGGATAGATTGTATTTGAAGCAGCCCGGTTGCGATTACGGCTGCAGGGTTTAATTCAAGGTTTAACTACAACATTTCAGATAATAGCACGGGTGGTTATAAGCCAGGGTATTTTGCTGGATTTAGGGTAGATGGTTTATATAAAGATAAACGCAACTACTCCTTTCAGGTGAGTTTAAATAAAATTGCTACTGCTAATAATTACAAGGATGCCAAAAGCTTAAGTCCATTTTTAGGTAGCTTTTCCAACTTTAAAGCCGATGATCAGTTTTTAAACCTAAGCATGGCAATGCATTACAAAAAGCTATTAGCAATCAGTGATACAAGTAAATTCAAATTTTACTTTGTACTTGGTCCTAGTTTGGATACGCGTTTATCAGGACAAAGTGCTGATAATTTAGTCAATAATAACTACGCGCGTTTTTTACTAAGGGGTGATGTAGGATTTGAGTTTGAAAACAAAAACTTTTACACCCTGTTTTTACATTACAAGCAAGGGCTTACCTCATTTACCAAATCACCAATCAAAACCAATGTCAACAGCTTTGAATTAGGTATGATGATCAAGGCCAGTGATTTATTTTAAAAGTTAAAACCATCCTCAAAACATAACATGAAAAAATATTTATTATATAGTTTACTTGCAGCTTGCACATTCATTGCTTCTTGCTCCAAGGACACCACATTAGCCGAGACGAACCTTGCACAAAAAATGATTCAGGACAAAGCTTGGTTTTTGGATTATAGCCAAACAGGCACGCTGACCAAAACTTATGTTGGTCAAGCTACCTACTACATCAACTTTTTGAAAAACTTGACTACACAGGACTCTGATGGATTAAATGGCAGTTATAGTGTTGAAAAAATAAATGGTCAACTACAAATTCATGTGCAAGCCAAAACAAGTAACGGCAATCCTATTGAATACATCTATGATATTGTTTCCGTAGGTTCTGAGAATTTAATATTATCCTATACCCTTAGTGGTAAAACAACACAATTGTATTACACAAGTAAAAGATAATCCACTAAAATGTTGAAAAACTTACTAAGAACTATAGCGATTGCAAATTTGATGGTGCTTGGCATGATGCCCTCAAAGCTACAAGCACAATCATCTGCTAATTTTATGATGAGCAGCATGGGTAGTATCCCAGGCGCTTCCAATACAGGCATGGCTATTCAATTTAATAGCATCGCCACTTGTTTAAATGTACAAAACGGCGTGGCTGTTTTAAATGGCGTAAGAGACCTGGATGTCAGTGTACTCGGATCAGGCTCCTATGTATTAAAAATCGAATCGGAAAATTATGTTGACGCTTTAAAGTTTATTAAAGCCAATTAAAAAAAATTTACCCTTTTACAAAGGGATCTAAAAGATGGAACAAAACTTAAATATAATTATAAAAAAAATTGCACTGGCAGCAATTTTAATTACAATAAGTCCAAAGGTATCAACACAAACACTGAATAATGGTATCTTTTTTCAAGCGGTAGCAAGAGATAATTTTTCCAATCCTGCAATGAATCGTAAAATTTATGTACAATCAAGTATTATACAAAATACTGCGACTGGTACAAAAGTATTAACTGAAGAATTTCAAACAACGACCGATGCGACTGGTGTATTTAGCATAAGCGTTGGGCAAGGCTTGCGCATAGGTGGCACAGTAAGTAATTTAACAGGAATTGACTGGGCTAAAGGCCCCTATTTTTTGAGTTTAAAAATAGCTATCACCCCTATTGCTCCAACTACTACATGGGATTATAAAAGCGAATGGATTGACTTGGGCACCACATCTTTTGGTGCTGTGCCATATGCATTATATGCAGGTACTGCAGCAGGATTAAATGATAAATTAAATATAACAGACACATCTGGCATGTTAGCTTTATATGCAAAAGCAAATACTATTAAAATATTAGAAGCAATTATAGGTTCCAAAATCGCAAGTACAGATACTGCAGCAATGTTAGCCCCTTATAAAAAAATGGTTAATGAAATAATAGCTTCAAATATCACATCACTCACTGCAGAAGCAATAAATACAGCATTGAATAGTAAAGTCAGCTTGGTTGATAGCAATAAAAAATATGTCACCCCAACGCAGCTAGCAGCTAAAACCTTTGACGTAAGTCCTATTAATTCTAGCATTGCAACTAAACTGAATATTGCAGATAGTATCAATAAATATGTCACCCCAACCCAATTAGCAGCTAAAACCTTTGACATTAGCCCTATTAATATTAGCATCGCTTCAAAAGTTGATAAAATCGTTGGTAAAGAATTATCAAGCAACGATTATACAAATTCTGAAAAAATTAAACTCGCTGAAATCACAGGTATTAATACTGGCGACCAGGATTTATCATCCTATGCCACCAATTCAAATCTTAATTTGAAAATAAATATTACCGATACTTCGACAATGTTAAGCAATCGTATCAAGCGTGATACCGCCTCACTAAATTATAGAATAAATCTAAAACTTAATATTACAGATACTGCTTTAATGTTAAGTAATCGTATCAAGCGTGACACCGCCTCACTCAGCGATCGAATTAACTTAAAAGCCAACATTAGTGATCTTGTAACAGACTTAGCATTGAAAGCAAATACGACTGACTTAATTGCTGGGCTTGATTTAAAGGTTGATAAACAAACCGGGAAAATATTATCTACTAATGATTATACAAATACTGAAAAAGCCAAGCTAGCAGCAATATCTGGTAGTAATACCGGCGACCAGGATTTATCTTCCTACGCCAC
>RFZW01000130.1 GCA_009920495.1 Chitinophagia bacterium | reverse complement strand
TGGTGGCATACAAAATCCGTTAGGGTATTGTAGTGACATAACTATATTGTCAAATTATACATAAACCCTAACAGCAATGTTGGGGTTTATTTTTTTAATTAATGACCAAAGGAAAAAATGAAAAAAATTGTAATTCAAACGGAAGTAACAAAAATGTTAGCCGATACTTTTACGCCAGTAGGAATTTACCTGCGCTTAAGGGATCGTTTTCGTGATACCATTTTATTAGAAAGTACCGATTCGCATGCTTCAGAAAATAGTTATTCTTTTATTGGCGTAAATGCAATTGGCGGAATTGAAATTTCATCTTTAAATCAGATTGAATATAAATATCCAAATCAAGAGCCTGAAAAAGAAACGATCAATCATGTGCATGATGCACCTGATCGCATTTGGTCCTACATGCAACAATATGAAATGAAAGCTGCTAATTTGAAAGAAGCTTCTTTTGGTCAAGGATTATATGGCTATACCACTTATGATGCCATTCCATTTTTTGATTCTATTCAATTTAAAAAGGATGCTGATATCATTCCATTAATGCGATATCGATTGTATCAATATGTGATTGCGTTTAATCATTTTAAAGATGAAATATTCATTTGTGAAAATAAAATAGATGGGATTGATTCCGAATACAACGCTTTAATGTCCTTTATTAAAAGCAAAGATGTACCGCAATATCCTTTTTTCATCAAAGGAGCCGAAAGGGTCAACCAAACGGATGCCGAATTTATAAAAGTAGTGAAGCAAGGAATACAACATTGCATGAGAGGGGATGTATTCCAAATTGTATTAAGTCGTAGATTTCAACAATCCTTTCAAGGGGATGAATTTAATGTGTATCGCACCTTACGGAATATAAATCCTTCTCCGTATTTGTTCTTTTTTGATTACGGGGATTATAAATTGATGGGATCTTCACCGGAAGCACAAATCATCATTAAAAATGGGAAAGCGGTGGTGCATCCAATCGCTGGAACTTTTAAAAGAAGTGGGGATGAAGCAACAGATGCTTTGATGACGCAGAAATTATTGGATGATCCAAAGGAAAATGCAGAACATGTGATGTTGGTTGATTTAGCGCGTAATGATTTAAGTAGGGTTTGTACTGATGTGCACGTGAAGCATTATCGTCAAGTACATTATTATAGTCATGTGATTCATTTGGTTAGTGAAGTGGAAGGGTCAGTTGCTAAAGATGCAAATCCATTTCAATTAATTTCAAAGACATTTCCTGCAGGCACATTAAGTGGGGCACCTAAATTTAAAGCGATGCAGTTAATTGATGGGATGGAGCCAACCAAAAGATCCTATTATGGGGGGTGTATTGGGTTTGTAGGTTTTGATGGCAGTTGTAATCAAGCAATCATGATACGTACTTTTTTGAGTCAGCAAAATACGTTGACTTATCAAGCAGGTGCTGGAGTAGTTGCTGCAAGTGTTCCTGAAAATGAATTGCAGGAAGTAAATAACAAACTAAATGCATTAAAAATGGCCATGGTTTTGGCTGAAAAAATACACGAATAAAACTAAAAAATATTTTGAGTTATATCGAAATGTAAAAAATAAATCAAGGGTTGAACAAGAAAATAAAGTGAAAATGAAAATATTAGTATTTGACAATTACGATTCCTTTACCTATAACTTGGTACAATTAATCAAAGAATTAGCACCAAATGCAGTGGTGGAAGTTTTTCGTAATGATGAAATTGCATTAGAAGCGGTTAAAGCCTACGATAAAATTTTATTATCGCCAGGTCCAGGGGTGCCTTCCGAGTCAGGCTTATTATTGCCATTGATTAAGGAGTACGCTGCAAGCAAATCCATATTTGGTGTTTGTTTGGGGCAGCAAGCTATTGGTGAATCATTTGGTGGTCAATTAACTAATTTATCAAAAGTGTATCATGGCATCGCAACCCCTATTGAATTAACAACACCGTCGGTATTATTTGAAGGCTTGCCTGCTAAATTTAATGTTGGTCGATACCATAGTTGGGTGGTGGACGAAAAAAACTTCCCTGCTGATTTGATTGTTACATCAAAAGATGAAAATGGATATATCATGTCATTAGAGCATAAAACTTATGATGTAAAGGGGGTGCAATATCATCCTGAAAGTGTATTGACACCTGAAGGAAGTAAAATTATCAATAACTGGTTAAAAATTTAAAAAATATTTTAACACTAGAAATACGATGAAAAAAATATTACAATATTTATTTGAACACAAGTCCTTAACCAGGGAACAAGCCATGGAAGTATTGGTGGACATCTCCAATGGAAAATACAATGAGCATGAAATTACTTCATTCATTACGGTGTATTTAATGCGTAGTATTACCATTGATGAGTTAATGGGTTTTAGAGATGCATTACTTTCATTAGCGGTAAAAGTAAATCTAGGAGTGGATAATGCCATTGATATCGTTGGAACGGGTGGTGATGGAAAGGATACTTTTAATATTTCAACATTGGCATGCTTTATTGTGGCAGGCGCAGGTCAGCCTGTGGTAAAACATGGCAATTATGGGGCATCCAGTATCAGTGGGTCTTCCAATGTAATGGAACAATTGGGCTATAAATTTAAAAACGAGGAAGCTGCTTTAGCAAAAGAAGTAAAGGATGCGGGAATTTGTTTTTTACATGCACCCTTATTTCATCCAGCATTAAAAACAGTAGGACCTTTAAGAAGAAATATGGGAGTACGTACCTTTTTTAATATGCTAGGACCCATTGTGAATCCCGCGCAGCCAAAGTTTCAATTAATTGGGGTGTATAATTTAGAGATGGCCAGAATTTATAATTATGTATTGCAATTATTAGATAAAGAATTCACCATCATTCATAGTTTGGATGGGTATGATGAAATTTCATTGACAACGGATACCAAAATATTATCCAATACCGGTGAGTCGATTAAAACGCCTTATCAATTAGGAAAAAAGCGGGTATTTGCAGCTGAATTAGAAGGAGGCAATACGGTGGCCGAGGCAGCAGCTATTTTTAAAAATATTATTGAAGGGAAAGGGACTTGGTCTCAAAATGCAGTGGTACTGGCAAATGCTGCCATGGCATTGCATGTAACAGACAAGTATGAAAATTATGATGTGGCTTTTCAAGCTGCAGTGAATAGTTTAGAAACAGGTGCGGCAAACAATTGTTTACAAAAATTAATTAGTCTACAATAATGAGTACAAATATATTAGCAAAAATTGTAGCGAGTAAGTTTGGTGAAGTAGCTGAACGAAAAAAACAAATTAGCATTGCGCAATTAGAGGCCATGCCTTTATTTGAACAAAAAGGGTATTCACTGAAGGCGAATTTATTGGATAAAACAAAAACTGGTATTGTCGCAGAGTTTAAAAGGCAATCCCCTTCAAAGGGAATCATTAATTCGATTGCTAATGTTGCAGAAGTAACGAAAGCATATACGGATTTTGGTGCGTCAGGAGTTTCGGTGTTAACAGATGAGCTCTATTTTGGCGGTAGCTTAGCCGATTTAAACATTGCAGTACAAAATTCAATTCCAGTATTGCGTAAAGAATTTATCATTGATGAGTTTCAAATCATTGAAGCAAAAGCACATGGCGCATCTGTGATATTATTAATTGCCTCCTGCTTAACACCTGCAGAAACTGAATTGTTGGCCGGCACAGCAAAGGAGCTGGGGATGGAGGTGTTATTAGAACTACATGATGAAACAGAGTTGGCATATATATGTGATGAAGTTGATTTTGTTGGAATTAATAATAGAAGTTTAAAATCATTTGAGGTAAATATTGAACATTCTTTAAAATTAAAGAACATGTTACCCAAAGAGAAGTTAAGTATTGCAGAGAGCGGTATTTATGATTTGGCTACTTTTCAGTTATTAAAAAAGGAAGGTTTTGATGGATTTTTAATGGGGGAGTATTTTATGAAACAAGCGGATCCTGCAAAAGCTTTTGAATTATTTGTATCACAAATTAAATCAAGTAGCAATGCAATTTAAAGTATGTGGGATCACTGATTTAACGCAAGCCATCGCACTGGATGAGTTAAAGGTAAATTATATTGGGTTTATTTTTTATCCGTCATCAAAGCGTTATGTTTTAAATCAGTTGACATTAAATCAGCTGGCTGATTTTAATCCAAAGCATGCAAAAAAAGTAGGCGTTTTTGTAAATGCGCCATTAGAACAGTTGATCGATCTCATAAGCAAAGCCAAATTGGATATCGTACAATTACATGGTGACGAGGATGCACAATATTGTGCAACAATTAATCAAGTAGTCCCGGTGGTCAAGGTATTTAGGGTGGGTAAAAGTTTGCCAGACTTTGTAGCATACGAAAATGCAGCAACTTATTATCTATTTGATACCGATAGTGCTTTATATGGAGGTACTGGGCAACATTTTAATTGGGAGCTGATCAAAAATACTGATTTCAATAAGCCCTATTTTTTAAGTGGCGGTATTGGTCCAAATGATTTACATGGTATTGAAGTGATGAAAAAGACAAAAGCTGGGAACTGTTTATTAGCGATAGATATTAATAGCCAATTTGAAACAGCACCAGGAACAAAAAATTTAGAATTAATTAAAACATTTATAAATGCAAGCATTTAACACACAAGTAAATTATCAAAATCCAAGTATCGAGGG
>RFZW01000129.1 GCA_009920495.1 Chitinophagia bacterium | reverse complement strand
ATGAAAATTACAGCGCTATATCGGTGAAGGCCCCCAATAAAAGCGGGTTAATACCGAGGCAACCTGCGAAAGCAGAGAGTCCGTAGAGACTACACGCGCTGCCCCTAGAAATAGGGTGAAGATATAGTCCGAGCTATACCAATGGTAAAGGTATAGAGGTTAGCAGAAATGACTAGCCCGCCAGTAATGGTAGTAACAATATGGATACTGCACACAAGTTTGTCAAAGGCCTAGAGGCTAGCACTATTACTTTGGACTTCCTAAGTGATACCGCGGCAGCTAGCGTTAACGCTACTTTACAAGCTGCCTGGGGTACAACTGTAGCCCTAACGTTAAAGCAAACTAGCGCTGCAACATCGGCTACTAATCCGCTTTATAGCACTACTGTTTTGGTCAACAACACCACAGACATTAACGGCGCTGTAGCAGATATTGGTACTCAGAGCATTACTTTTACTTGTAATTCACCAATCGTAATTACTACTAGCTGAAAATAAAGAAAAGGGGCTAACACAATGGCAAAACTTAAGATTACAAGGGCTGACGGCACAGTATCGGAGCATCCGATAACGCCAAAAATTGAGTGGGCCTTTGAGTTGTACGCTAAGGCAGGGTTTCACAAGGTTTTTAGAGATTTAGAGCGCCAAACAGATGTTTACTGGCTGGCCTGGGAGTGTTTACGCACAAGCGGGCAAACCGTACCAATGTTTGGGGCAGAGTTTTTAGATACCTTAGCTAAGGTTGAAGTATTGGACGATGACCCTTCGCAATAGTGGGGCGCGGTAGTTTTGGTTACCTGGTTGCACAGCTAGCCGTAGAGACGGGTATCGCGCCCCAGTATTTACTAGACCTTGATGCAGATATGTTTAAGAATATGTTAAAGGTTTTACACGATAGAGCTAAGGAGCAACAAAATGCCAACAGAGCTAGAAGGGGCCGTACAGCTCCGCGTAGCCCTTAAACGTTTTGCACCTGACCTATCAAAAGAGACTCAGACACAAATGGCGGCAGCGTTAAAAACTGTTACTACGGTAGCTAGAGGTTACGTGCCTAATAACGGTCAGGTGTTATCAGGCTGGACTAAAAACCTATCAGGTGAAGAAAACCTGGCTTATCGCCCATTCCCTAAGTTTAACTCGGTTGCAGCTAAAGCCGGTATTACCTATTCCACTTCACCGTCTAAACCTAATAAAAACGGGTTTGTAGCCTTAGCTCGTATTCTTAATAAAAATGCTGCCGCTGCTATCTATGAAACAGCTGGCCGTAAAAATGCACAGGGCCAACCAAACTTTAAGCCTGCTAGTGTCGTTTATCGCACAGGTGACGGTCCTGGAGATTTTACTATTAGGTATTATCAAGAAAAGGCCAGCGGTACGCATAAAGGTTATAACAACTCACTTAACCCTAAAGCGGGTAAACAGTTTATAGATAACTTGAACAGTACAGGCCAGCTAGTCAATGCCCGCCCTAAAGGTTTAGTAGGTAGCCCAGGGCGCAAGCTTACTGGCCGCTTAATATTTAGAGCCTGGGCAGAGGATAACGGGCGCGCTAATTCTGCAGTTATTAAAGCCTTAGAAAATGCCTCAAAAATGTTTTATGAAAATACAAGGAGAACTGCCTAATGGCTACCGATTTAGTCATAAATATAGCCAGTCAATTTTTAGGTAAAAAGGCTTTTCTTGATGCTGACAAAGCTACCAAAAAACTCACAGGTAGCGTTAAAACTTTAGGCCGTACCTTAGGCGTGACCCTTAGCGCCGCGGCTGTTTTGGCCTATGGCAAGGCATCGGTAAAGGCAGCTAGTGAAGATATTAAAGCTCAAAAATTACTAGCTAATAGCCTTAAAAATGTTGGCTTAGCTTATGCAACTGTTGACGTAGAGGGTTTTATATCTAAAATGCAGAGCCAAACTGGCGTATTAGATGACCAGTTACGCCCGGCTTTTGCTAAGTTAGCTGGAGTTACTGGCTCAGTAGCCAAAACTGAAAAACTTATGGCTCTCGCTTTTGATGTATCTAGTGGCTCATCTTTAGATTATGCCTCCGCTGTTGACCTATTAAGCCAGGCATATGTAGGTAACACAAAAGGATTAAAACAACTTAATTTAGGAGTTACACAGGCCGAGATTAAAGCTATGTCGTTTGACGAGGTTATGGCATTACTGAATGAGCGTTTTGCTGGTTCAGGTAAGGCAGCCATTGATACTTACGCAGGGCAGATGTCTTTACTTGCAGTTGCATCATCTAATGCCTCAGAGATTATTGGCACAAGTTTATTAGGCGCTATTGACTCATTAACGGGTAGTGATGGCATAGCCAATGTAGGCACAGACATAGAAAATGCGGCTAAGTCATTATCTAATTTTATAGATAGCGTTGTTTACCTCAAAGAACAGATAGCAAGCATCCCAGGTGCCGGCATAGTTAAAGGCGCTATCGGTTTGGTTGGCAACGTATTGGGCCGCTTTAGTCCTCAACGTGCAGCCGAGTTACTTAAAGAGATTAAAGGTCCACAGCCTTTTAGCCAGCCAATGACTTTAGCTAACCAAGATACAGGCAGAGCTAATCTGGCAGCTCAAAAGGCAGCAGAGTCAGCTGCTATTAAACGTAATAAAGAATTAGCCGCTTTAGCTAAATCACAGGCTAAAAGTGCGGCAGCTACTCTTAAAGCAAAACAAGAACAGGCTAAATTAGATAAAGCTATAGCTGCAGGTGAATTAGCACTAAACAAGGGTGTAGATATTTTTGATATGGAAAAAATCCAACTTAATGCTGCGCTTATTGGGCAGGCTGAGGCGTTAGGTAAGGCAACGAGCGGAGCGCAGTTATTGGCTATTGTTAATGACGTAGCCCGCTTAAAGGTTAAGCAAGATATGTTGGCTTTAGAAGATGCTATAGCCTCAAAAGATACTGCTGCAATAGAACGTGCAACCAAAAAATTGAATGAAGATTTAAAAATTCTTGGTACGTTACAAAATCAAAGCATAAAATTAACAGATATTAAATCTCTTTTAGATTCTATTGTGCCTAAAGATTTAATAGACCAACAAAATCTAGACGATGCTTTAGAAAAGATTAAAAAAATGATGCTGTTGTTAGCTGGGGGTCTTGGCACAATTAACATTATAGGTGGCCCTGGGGGCGGTACAAACTTTGGCATTAAAGACGTTCCAAAAATAGAAAAACTCACAGGCAAAGAGTCTATCGGCGCCATTTTAGAGTACTCAGATGCCGTTACAACTTTAGCTAATGTTATGGCTGACACCTTAGATGCTGAAAATTATCAAAACTACTTATCGTTAATTGAATATCAAAAAAAGTTAGGTGATTTTGGTGGTTATAGCACAAGTATGGGAAGCGGGGCAGGTAGTTCAAGTTATGGTTATAACCCTGTTGTGACCGTTGAGGTCATAGACAAAACTAGCGGACTCATTGAAGTAGTCCAAAACGCCGTACAAGAAAATAACAGGTTTGGCAATAATCTTAATTTTGCTGGGGCATTATGACCCTACCCATAATTAACGCCGTTATTAACTTTAGTACTGGGCCTAGCTTTGCTCAGGCTATGATTTTGGACAGCGGCATATTAGGCACCAACATTTTGGCCGATGCAGCTAGCGTTATTGTGGACGTATCAGACGTAGTAGATAGTATCGAAACAAAGCGCGGGCGTAATCCTCAAGCTGACCAATTCCAAACTGGCACTTTAACTATGCGTATAATTGACCAAAACGGTGATTTTAACCCACAAAACCCAGCCAGCCCATATTACAACTTACTAACGCCTATGCGTAAAGTACAGATTACTGCTACATACGGGGCAATCACTTACCCTATCTTTGCTGGCTTTATTACTAGCTATACAACTACTACACCTAAAAATGCTAACGATGTAGTTTATAGCACTATTACAGCTGTAGATGCTTTTAGACTCGCTCAAAATGCGCAGATAAGTACGGTGGCTGGCACCTCAGCGGGTCAGCTCAGCGGTGCAAGAATTAACGCCTTGCTAGATGCTATTAGTTGGCCAGCCTCTATGCGTGATGTAGATGCAGGCTTGACCACTATGCAGGCAGACCCAGGCACAGCCCGCACAAGCCTTGCAGCTATGCAGACCGTAGAGACTAGCGAGTACGGCGCCTTGTATGTAGATGCAGCTGGCTCGTTTGTCTTTCAAGACCGAGCTGTTACGGCTGGCAGTACAGGGGCTACGCCCGTGGTATTTAACGATGACGGCTCAGCTATTACTTACTATAATGCGGTGTGGCGCCTTGACGATACCCTAGTTTACAACTCAGCCAGTATTACCCGCACAGGCGGCACAGCCCAGGTAGCCATAAACCAACCCAGCATAGATAAGTACTTTGTGCATAGTTACAACCAACAAAACCTGCTAATGGAAACCGATGCCGTGGCCCTAGACTATGCACAAGCATACGTAGCATCTAGAGCTGAAACAAGCGTCAGATGCGATGCCATACAGCTAGACCTTTATACCGATAATTACAATGCAGGCATTATTGCCGCTTTAAGCCTAGATTATTTTGACCCAGTAACTATCACAACTAACCAACCTGGCTCATCTACTCTAACTAAAACTTTACAGGTGTTTGGCGTAGCGCATAGCGTTAGTCCTAACAGCTGGAAAACAACACTCACCACTTTAGAGCCGATTATTGACGGCTTTATATTAGACT
Source organism: Chitinophagia bacterium (assembly GCA_009920495.1). GTDB lineage: Bacteria > Bacteroidota > Bacteroidia > Chitinophagales > Chitinophagaceae > Sediminibacterium. The sequence goes on along the minus strand of RFZW01000129.1, from coordinate 104 downwards.
CATCTATATACGGCTTGCTTGACAGCGGCGTATTAAGTTATTAAGGAGTACGTAAATGGCTAAACAGACCTATACCACGGGCCAGGTATTGACGGCTGCGCAGA
>RFZW01000128.1 GCA_009920495.1 Chitinophagia bacterium | reverse complement strand
TTTTGTTGGACCAAATATTTTTATCTTATCATCATAGATCAAATCCAAATTATAGGTAGCTGAAAAATATTTATTTATTTTAAAGCTAAAATAATTGGTCATATATAAATTTAAATTCTCCGGCTTTTCATTATAATTTGAAAATAAATCCGCCCTACCACGATACATCACATTGGTTGCAATGTTATCAGCATAGTTAATTGTAATAAAAGTACCCGTCTCTTTAGAAATTTTTGATCCTGGATTCACCCCATACTTACCCAAATTGGATAGTGTATTATTTAAAACTAAGGTGGTCCTTGAAGTTAAAGGAGAAAAGAATATAGAAAAACGGTTGGAAGGTTTAAAATCCAAACCTGCTGATAAAATAATATAAGCTGGTGATAAAAAAGAGGAGGTTAATGTTTTATTCGTCCCGCTAAAACTATACCCATGTAATAATTGAGATCTAAAATTAAATAGTCCCGAAACAAACCACATACCTGAGGTATCTATTTGGTATCCATACTTACTTAATAAATCAAATCGATCGTCATTTTTGCGCCCACCCAAACTGGTAGATTGAATAAATCCAAGGTTGACATCTAAATTATTGTCCCAATTTTGGTGCGGTTTCTTAAATAAAAGGAAATAATTGAAATAAGAACCAATAGCCATATTAAAATTATCACCGCCTGCTGCCCAATTGCTTAATGAACTTTGTGATAAATTAAAATTATACAATCCCCCTTGCTTCCAATTCCAACGTGAAGTGTCATTATCCTTTCGAACACTTCGGGCAGTTTCAGAACGTAATTTAGTTACCGTCATATTTTGGGCTATGATTACGGTTGCTAAATGAAAAAACAAAATAAATAGTAGCCCTTTACGCATTTGCCGGTTTTTATCAAATATAACAATACAATAGTAAATGATTGATTTATAAGGGCATGTAATTTTTTGTTAATGGTACTCGGTATTCATAATTTATTCAATTACCGGCAATAATGGATTAATTATCAAATAATTAGTGAATAGTATATGACAAGTTGGCATATACTGTAAATTTTTACTAAATTTGTCCTTCAAAATAGTGGAATGGAATTATTGCAGACTTTGAATAAGGAACATGATGAATTAAGGCAAGGTGAGGTTTTTTCTGATGCAACGCAACAGGATCAATTCACAAAGCATTTCTATATCGAAAGCTACGGTTGCGCGATGAACTTTGCGGATAGTGAAGTGGTGGCATCTATATTAGCAAAAAATGGTTTTGGGAGTACAAGAAATATTGAAGTTGCCGATTTGATTTTATTAAACACCTGCTCCATCCGCGAAAAAGCGGAACAAACCGTACGCAAACGTTTGACTGAATTTAGAAAATTAAAAACACAAAATCCAGGACTATTGGTAGGTGTTTTGGGTTGCATGGCCGAAAGATTAAAATCAAAATTATTAGAGGAGGAGAAATTGGTGGATATGGTGGTTGGACCCGACGCTTACCGATCACTCCCCGATTTAATTAATGATGCGGGCACTGGTCAAAAGGCAGTCAATGTTTTATTAAGTAGGGACGAAACCTATGCCGACATTTCCCCAGTTCGTTTAGATAGTAATGGCATAAGTGGATTTGTATCCATTATGCGTGGCTGTAATAATATGTGTAGTTTTTGTGTGGTACCATTTACAAGAGGTCGTGAACGAAGCCGAGACGCATTTTCGATTGTTGCAGAATGTCGTGATTTATTTGACAAAGGATATAAAGAAATTACATTGCTAGGTCAAAATGTAGACAGTTATTACTGGAATAATCCTGAAAATAATTCAAGTACTACTTTTGCTATGCTGCTTGAAAGTGTTGCTTTAATTAGTCCCACTTTAAGGGTTCGATTTAGCACTTCCCATCCAAAAGATATAACGGATGAAGTGTTGTTCACCATGGCTAAGTATCCTAACATTTGCAAATACATACATCTGCCTGTGCAAAGCGGTAGCACGCGCGTATTACAATTAATGAACAGAACCTATACGCGTGAATGGTATCTATCCAAAGTGGCGCGCATCAAAGAAATAATGCCAGAGTGCACTGTTTCCTCCGATATCATTGCAGGTTTTTGTACCGAAACAGAACAGGATCATCAAGATACCATCAGTATTATGCAAGCTGCGCAATACGATTATAGCTACATGTATTTTTATTCTGAGCGACCAGGTACCCTTGCAGCAAAAAGATACGAAGATGATATTCCAGAAGCGGTTAAAAAAAGAAGATTACAAGAAATAGTGGATGTGCAATGGACGCTCTCCAATGAAAGTAATAAAAGAGATGTAGGCAAATGTTTTGAAGTGCTGATTGAAGGGGATAGTAAAAAAAGCGACGCCGAATGGATGGGCCGCACAAGTCAAAACAAAGTGGTGGTATTTCCTAAATTAAACCACCCATTAAAAAAAGGGGATTATGTTGAAATTTTCATTGCAGGATTTACAAAAGGTACCTTATTGGGAACATTAAAAACGAACTAGTATGGATTTGCAGACATTAAAAAATAGATTTAGTATTATAGGAAACACCCCTACCTTAAACCATGCATTAAATACTGCAGCGCAAGTGGCAGCTACGGATTTAACTGTATTGATTGTAGGGGAAAGTGGTGTTGGTAAAGAAGTTTTTTCTCAAATCATCCATAGTTTATCTGCACGAAAACATAATCCATTTATTGCAGTAAACTGTGGCGCGATTCCTGAAGGCACGATAGATTCTGAATTATTTGGTCACGAAAAAGGTTCCTTCACCGGAGCGGTGGATAGTCGCAAAGGTTATTTTGAAACCGTAAGTGGTGGTACCATCTTTTTAGATGAAATTGGAGAATTACCGTTAGGCACGCAAGCAAGATTATTACGCGTTTTAGAAACAGGTGAATTTATTCGTGTGGGTTCTTCCAAAGTGCAAAAATCAGATGTACGTGTGATTGCTGCTACAAATAGAGAATTACTGGAATTTACACAGAAAGGCCGTTTTAGAGAGGATCTATATTATCGTTTAAACACAGTACCCATTCGTGTACCCTCATTAAGAGATAGGAAAGAAGACATTCCATTGCTATTTAGAAAATTCGTAGTTGACTTTTCTGATAAATACAAAACAAAACCTATTTTTTTAGATGCGGACGCAAAATACCCCAGTGGGTGAGTTTGCGAATGAAAGAGAAATTTTATACAAGTTATTTTTTGACATGAAGAAAGATGTCAATGAGCTTAAAAAGATGTTTGTTGAAATTTTACAAAACCCATCCTTGGGTGGTCAAAATGTACATTTTAATAGAGAATCGATATTAAATGAATTAAAAGATGATTTATCCCCTATCCCAACCGCTGTTGGTCCAATTATACATCATCCTTCCAATCAAATAGCCCATCCGAATCAACAGCCTGTGATCATCGATAACGAACAACAAGGAATGTATGAAGTAGACGAGTCGCTAAACATCATGGATAAGGAAAAAGAACTAATTTTAAAGGCCTTGAAAAAACACAGAGGCAGACGTAAGGACGCTTCTACAGACTTAGGCATTAGCGAACGCACTTTATATCGAAAAATTAAAGAATACGACATTGAAGAATAATTATTTTAAACTTACATTAGCTATACTTGTTTTAATAAGTATGGGTTTAAGCGGTTGTGGGATATACAGCTTTAAGGATGCCGTAATACCCGACAATATCAAAACCATTAAAATTGGTTTTATAGAAAACAAGGCTAGATATGTGAATCCACAATTAGCACCACAGCTTACGGACAAGTTGCAACAAAAAATAATTAGTCAAACAAAATTATCACGCACGAATAGTGATGATGCACACTATCAAATTTACGCAACCATCACCAATTATGATCCTTCACAAACAGTGGGTGTGAGCGCACAACAAGCCAGCACCAATCGACTTACTGTTACCGTGCATGTAATTTTAAAAAAGACACTTGAAAACAAAGAACAAGAGTTTGATGTGACACGCAATTTTGATTTTTCTGCGAACTTAACTTTAAGCCAAGCGGAAGGACAATTAATGAGTGATATATTAAGAAATATAACGGATGATATTTTTAACCAAATTTTTTCAAACTGGTAATAAATGACACCCACCTTACTTAATACTATTTTATTGCAATGGACAGGCCACTCGAATTTGGAAGCCATTGAAACCAAAGAATTAGCGCAATGGGTGGACAAGCACCCTTATAGCCCTAGCTTGCAATTTCTATTGGCAAAAAAATATGATATGGCCAATTCGCCGCTACTTTTAGCACAATTGCAAAAAACGACTTCTTTTTTCCCGGCTGCGATACAAATTCATCAATGGCTTAAATTAGAGGATACTGATACCATTTCCGCCCCCATGGAGGAAAAGTTAAGTTCCATGCTATCGGATCAATTAGCCCAATTTAAGGAACCTGTGACTTTGGACACTGCAGCGTATGAAATGGAGCTTACACCGCTTCAAAAGGACTATTTTGCAGCTCAAGGCATTGAAATTGACCTTTCTACCCTGCCTCAGGATAAATTTACCCAACAATTACGCAGTTTTACTGCTTGGTTAAAAGTATTAAAAGAAAAAGAGGGCGTTCCAAATACACCTGAATTAGCGGAAGCACAGGAAAAAGAGATCACTGCTATTGCTGAAAAAGCCAATATAATGGAGGAAGTGGTCACCGAAGCGATGGCAGAAGTATGGGAGAAACAAGGCAATTCTCGGAAGGCAATTGCCCTATATTCGAAATTAAGTTTTATTTTTCCTGAAAAATCCGTTTATTTTGCGTCCAGA
>RFZW01000127.1 GCA_009920495.1 Chitinophagia bacterium | reverse complement strand
AAATGATCCTTTATTTGTTCAATGATTGCCCCTGCAAAAAGGGTATCCTCAATATTAAACCTGTTTTTCCAACCCGAACAACCTAAAATCACGGGTGCCCCTTGTTGTACCAAATAATCAGCCACAGCTGAAAAATTAGGAAAGGAGCCGGTGATAATATCTTTCGCCCCTTGTTTTAATGCCATATGCAAAAGCTTAGTGCCATTGGTTGTCGTTATGACTAAAACTTTATTTTCAATAAATGATCTTGGATATTCGGAAGGAGAATTCCCATAGGACAAACCTGGAATTATTTTACCATCCCGCTCCCCTGCAGTAACTCCACCAGTTTGCTTACCCATTTCAATGCATAATTCGGGGGAATCCACTGGAATGATTTTTCTTGCACCATTATATAAGGCGGTAGCCATTGTTGAAGTTGCCCTAAACACATCTATGATGACAACAATGCTATCTTTAATTTCATACAAATCAAGCAACTGAGGAGTTAATACAGTATGTAAATTGGGTTTTATATTCTTATTCGTCATAACACCACAAATATACAAAATGGGAGAGGCTTATACAAGCTCTTTTTTCTTGGTTAAGATTAATATTTCAGAAAGATGAATATCGGTACTGAATCGTTTGACTAAATTTTTGTCTGTATAAGATTTATTGATAAGTCGTCCTTCAACAGCAACTTCAATTCCTTTGATTAAATATTTTTCAGCGTACACTGCAAGCTTGGACCAGGCGACCAGGTTAAACCATTGGGTTTCATCCACCCACTCCCCTTTTGCATTTTTATAACGATCATTGACTGCTAGCCTGATATGGGCTAACGTTTTGGTCTCTTCAAAAATTTTAATTTCAGGATCTGCACCCAAATAGCCCATTAATTGAACTCGATTTTTAATTGCTTTCATAATACATGATGTTTTGTTAAGGCACAATATGCAATAACAAGCAACACATAAATCATGTATTTACACCATAAAAAACAGGTACAAATAAACCAATACCTAAATTAAACCAATGGTTTATTTAAAAGGAAACTTCACCACTTTCGCTTTTACCAAAGTATTGCGAATGTCAATATAAATTTCAGTATCCACTTTTGCAAAGGAAGATTGTACATAACCAAGTCCAATTCCTTTTCCCAAACTTGGCGCTTGTGTTCCAGAAGTAACGGAACCAATCTCATTCCCTGATGCATCTTTAATAATATAGTAATGACGTGGTATACCACGATCGATCATTTCAAAACCCACTAATTTTTTATTGACACCATTTGCTTTTTGTTCCGCCAATGCCACTGAATTCGTAAATGGCTTTGTAAACTTTGTAATCCAACCCAAGCCTGCTTCTAAAGGACTGGTCGTATCATCAATATCATTGCCATACAAACAAAATCCCATCTCTAAACGCAAAGTATCACGCGCACCTAAGCCAATGGGTTTAATGCCAAATTCAGCACCTGCTTCAAATAAAGCATCCCAAATTTTATTGGCATGGTCATTCAAATCTTCAAAATAAATTTCAACACCCCCTGCACCAGTATAACCTGTTGCGCTAATTAATACATTATCAATGCCCAATAATTCCCCTTTAGCAAAACTATAATAAGGCATATTTAATACATCCATGGAAGTAAGCTTTTGAACAATTTGCGCTGCCTTAGGACCTTGCACTGCTAACAAAGCAGTTTTAGGACTAATATTATGCATTTCAACTCCTTTCGTATTATGTTGTACAATCCAATTCCAATCTTTTTCAATGTTAGATGCATTCACAACTAACATATATACTTTGTTTTTTTCAACACAGTATACTAATAAATCGTCCACGATACCGCCTGTTGCATTTGGCAAACAACTGTATTGTGCTTTGCCATTTTCCAAAACAGATGCATCGTTACTAGTTACTCTTTGAATTAAATCCAATGCATCCGCGCCCCTTAAAATAAATTCGCCCATATGACTCACATCAAAAACACCAGCTGCATTGCGTACCGCAGCATGCTCATCATTAATACCTGTGTAACTAATGGGCATATTGTATCCAGCAAATGGGGCCATTTTAGCACCTAAAGTAATATGTTTCTGGGTAAATGGGGTGTTCAAAACTTCGCTCATTTGAATTTAATTTTGACAAATATAACAAAAAAACACCCCACTTTTAAGTGAGGTGTTTATATTCAATACAAGTAATCATTAACCATTAAATTATCCAGTACAGCTTACCCTGTTTTTAATTGGCTTAATAATGAAACCGGTCAAAGACGGATTGCATATCAACAATCTTGGACGCGACTTTGCTGACATTATTCAAATCAGGAAGCAGCGAGGTGTTATTCGTTAACCCTTTATTTTCCTTCTTGTCAGCCGCCTTTTTTTCTAAAGCACGATCTATTTTTTCCAACTCTTTTATCTTTTGTTCTTTTGACTTTTTTAAATCACCTTCAAGTCGCTCTCGCTCTAATTTTAATTCGTTTAACTGATTTTCAATGTCTGACATTTCAACATTATCCTCTTCTTTGTCTTCAATATCAGCGCGACCAATTTTTTCCAGTCCTGTGCTTGTCATTAAATAAGTTACACCACGTTCGTAACTAAAAGATTCATTATCCCATTCTTTATACCAATCATCATCTGAGCTAAATCGGTCAATGGTTTCGGTACGAATTCCAACATGATTAATACTAATATTAGTTTGCGACCAACGTTTGCGACCAACCTTTATTAGAAATTTTTATTCGCTTTCCAATAGGGACTGCAATCGTCATAATGATATGTTGATTCCTAAATTTATCATTTGCATTGATGCCGATTCCTTTATCTAGATAAATTATGCTATCCTGTTGTGAAATATTAAAATTAATTTTATTCGCTAAGCTATTGGCTTCAGCCACCGTTTTACCATTACTTAATTTCACCACTTTCACTTGAAAACTATCCGTAGGAGATTGTACAATTCTAATTCTAAGATTTCTCACAAAAATAGTGTCTTCATCACCATAATCAACAAACTCTGAAACTTTGAACCATTTATCTTCATAATATTTCATTTTAGGAGTAGCAGTCACTTCTAAATAATTAACATTAGCATTTTTCAATGCAATAGATTGCTCAACCGGCGTATTATGTTTGGAAAAACTATTTCCCAAACTACTACCAAAATAAAATAGCATTACCCATCCGACAATCCATAAGGCCCAAAAGCCAGATCTTATCCAAACATTGGTCTTTTTAAATCCTGCAATTTTTCGAATAATCGCAGTTACAATACCAACGATAGGTACCCAGATAAATAATACGATTGTTCCAAAAGCAGCCCAACTTTGTGCACCATCTACCAATAAAAACTTTTTTAATGGAAATACAGCTGTTGCTGCAGCACCAATACCAAACAATGCAGCTAATAAAGAAATTCCAACGATCGCTAAAATAAAATAAACAAACGCTTTAATGGTAATAGTGATTGCTCTAGCAATAAAGTACAAACATCCTTTACTTTCTCTGTATAGTGTGTTGGAAGAATTATCTGCAGCAGTCCCATTTCTTCGTTCATTGCGACGTTCATTGCGATGCTCGAATCTTTGTTGGCTGCGTTCTGTTCTTGATTTTTTATAAAATTCACTTCCCCAACCTTCCGCTCTTCTTGCAAAACCTTCCATATCATTTTGGATGGTATTCTTGATGCTATTGATGTCTACTTTTTCTCCTACCATTTCTAATTTATCGGCACTCGTTCTTGCTTCTGGCAATACTAGCCATAATACAATGTATACAAAAACAGCTCCAGGGCTAAAAGTGATATCTAAAAAATTAGGGAAATCTGGGAATTCCCAAAATTGAAACAAATGAAAATGTCTAAAATTAATTACAAATCTTATAAAGGGAATCAAAAATAAAATTCTGATGATCCACACTTGAATACCAAAATATTTGGCTAACCCCGCACTCACACCACCTATAATTTTATGATCAATATCTCTGAATAAACGCTTACGTGGACCACCCACTTCTTTTACAGATGAACTAGGTACAGCTATCCATAAAATTAAATACCCTAAAATGTTCACGCCAATTAAAAATATCCAAAGGATTCTAACTAACAAAGGTTCTAATCCAAAATAATTAGCAATACCACTACATACGCCGCCTAACACTTTATTTTGTTCATCACGGTATAATCTCTTTTGCGTTGGTCCATCATTAACTCCATCCGTATAACTCGTGTTTTGTTGGCGACTATCGCTGGTATAACTTGAATCAGCAGAAGCTGAAGTAGTTGATTGCTCAAACCCATCCTGCGCTTCAAAATCAGCAGGGCGACCAATACTAGAAATAATTAAATTCATATCCTCTTGCGTAATGCAAGGGGTTCCCTTTTTTAAACGCTCATCGCATAATTCTGCAATTCTACATTCGATATCATTGATGATTTCATCGCATCCTTCTTCGTTTACAAAATAAGTACGCAAACTATCGATGTATTGTTTTAATAAATCATAGGCCAACTCCTCAATAGGAAGTACACGACCTTGAAAATTGATATTGATTACTTTGTTCATAGTATTATAATTTAAGAAACTTGGTTAGGTTCTGATGAAGTAATGGTGTCGTTTTTTTGAATGAGCGCTTGCACAGAACCTGTCATTTCATTCCAGGTATTTAATAAAATAGCAAATGCTGCTTTGCCTTCCTCGGTCATCACAAAATATTTTCTTGGCGGACCTGTGACACTTTCCACCCATCGATAATTTAATAACCCTGCATTTTTTAAACGCGTCAATAATGGGTACAAGGTTCCTTCAAGAATATGCAAATTGGCCTGTTTC
>RFZW01000126.1 GCA_009920495.1 Chitinophagia bacterium | reverse complement strand
ATTATCCAAATTATTTGATCTTAAATTAATATTCCACTACCTGGCAATGTTCACTGCCCTCTTTTCACGAATCACCGTCACCTTAATTTGACCAGGATAAGTCATTTCAGTTTGGATTTTTTGTGCAATTTCAAAGCTCAATTGGTCTGAGGACTGATCGGTCACTTTTTCAGCTTCCACAATCACCCTTAACTCACGTCCCGCCTGAATCGCATATGCTTTTTCTACCCCTTGGTAGTTCATGGCTAAGTTCTCTAAGTCCTTGATTCTCTGTATGTACTGTTGCATGATTTCTCTTCTCGCTCCTGGTCTTGCCCCGCTAATCGCATCACAAGCTTGGATAATTGGGGAAATCACATATTGCATCTCCATCTCATCGTGGTGGGCACCAATCGCATTCACCACCGCCGGATTTTCACCATATTTCTCCGCCAATTTAGCTCCTAATAAGGCATGGCTTAATTCAGTTTCTTCGTCGGGTACTTTACCTATATCATGTAATAAGCCGGCTCTTTTAGCCAATTTAGGATTCAGTCCTAACTCGGCAGCCATAATGCCACATAAATTAGCTGTTTCACGAGAGTGCATCAATAAGTTTTGACCATAAGAGGATCTGAACCTCATTTTACCAATAATTCTGATCAACTCCTTATGTAAACCATGAATACCTAATTCAATGACGGTTCTTTCACCAATCTCCGCAATTTGATCTTCTAACTGACGACGTGTTTTTTCAACCACCTCTTCAATACGTGCAGGATGTATACGACCATCCGTAACTAATCTTTGCAAACTTAAACGTGCAATTTCACGACGCAATGGATCAAAGGAAGATAATAAAATCGCTTCCGGTGTATCATCTACAATTAAATCCACACCCGTTGCAGCTTCAATCGCACGAATATTACGACCTTCTCTACCAATGATTTGACCTTTCATCTCATCTGATTCCAAATTAAATACAGTCACTGTATTCTCGATAGCAACTTCCGCTGCTGTACGTTGGATAGATTGTATAATTATTTTACGTGCTTCCTTGTTTGCTTTTTGTTTTGCATCTTCAATAATTTCTTGTTGTAAAACCAGGGCCTGTGTTTGTGCCTCGTTTTTCAAGCTTTCAATTAATTGTTGTCTTGCATCATCCGCACTTAAATTCGCAATTTTTTCTAACCTACGAATATGCTCTTCTTGGTGCTTCTCTAATTCAGAGCGCTTTACATTGATTAAGTCAATCTCACGATTTAATTTTTCTTTGATCGCGTCATTGTCCTTAACCTGCTTGTCTAAAGCCGCTTCCTTTTGGTTAATGCTGATTTCTTTTTGCTTAATTCTGTTCTCCGCCTCGCCGATCTTTTTATTTTTTTCTAATAAATCACGATCGTAGTCTGACTTAAGTTGCACAAAATGCTCCTTCGCTTCAAGTTGTTTTTCCTTCCGGATGGTTTCCGCCCTAAGTGCGGTTTCCTTTAAAATGTTGGCTGCTTGCGCTTCTGCTTCTTCAACTTGCTTTTTTGTATTGCGGGCAAAAACTAGTTTGCCGATGAGTAAACCTCCCGATAAGGAAGCAACTCCAATGATGACAAATAATATTGTTTGGTCCATTGTTTAAATCTTGTTTTTTTAAAATAATTCATACTCCCCTTTTTCTTTGTTAATGAGTAAAAAACATTAATCCTATATTATACATAAATCATTGATAATCACCTATAGCAAGCTTCGTTCACACAAAAATTACAAGATGACGTATTTCGATTTTTTATAATGCGTCAAAGGTTCCGCTACGAAGATAATCAAATAATGGAAAGAATGGAGTCGATGGGGGGTAATTTATGAAGCAGATAGTGCTTTATCTACCCAATTGATGAGGGTATCAATCTGTTTTTGGGCTGTTTCAATCTCATATAGGTTGGACCCAGTTTTTTGCTGCTCGGTGGTAAACCACAATAAAACCATAGAAATATAGTCCTGCTGATCCTTACCGGCATAGGCATTTTTAAATTCAACCATTTTTTGATTGATTAATGCGGCCGTTTTGCGAACCGCTTCCTCATCCTTGGCAGCAATTTTTACACGATAGGACCTGTCAGCAATGGTAATATTAATAGGGATCAAGTCCACATTTTCAGTATTGTCTGACATGGCTTAGGGATTCAGGTTTTTAATTGCAGTATCAATTTCCTTAATGTATTGGTCAATTTGTTTCACCCACTTTTCCTTGTCAGCGGGATTCATTTCAGATTGATGCATCCTAGAAGCAGTTAACTGATGTTTGGAAGCGTTCAATTGTTCGAGCAACTCCTTGTTCTTATTCTCCTGCTTCGTTACCGCTGCTTTAAGCTGTTGGTTCTCCTTGTCCAAAACCCCATACTGCTTAATTAAAAGCTGTAATTTTTCTTGTAATTGTTCAAGGGATGTTTTTAAAGCAAGCATGATTTATTTTTTACCAATTGAATTTAGTTATTTTCTAACTTCTGCGGAAAGATTTTTTTCAAATAATTGTACCAACTTTTTCATCATGGTATCAATTTCAGTATCTGTTAAGGTTTTATCTGGGGTATTAAATACAAAATTAATTGCCACCGATTTTTTCTGTGCACCTAATTTATCACTCTCGAAAATATCAAACACACGTGACTCTTTCAACGCTTCCAATTTCGCTTCCTTCACACAGGCTTCGATAGTTTCATACTTGGTATCCTGCGGAATCACCAATGCCAGATCTCTTTCCACAGAAGGATATTTAGATATTTCCTGGTACACCACCTGCTTGCTTTGATAAATCGCAAACAAATTAGCAAGGTCAAATTGGATATAAAAAACAGGTTGCTTGATACCAAAGGCTTGTAATTTTTTTATGCCAATGACTTGCACCGTACCTGTAGTTTTTTTACTAACCACATAATCAATTTGATTGGCACTGGTTTGCTTCCATTCTCCACCCTGCATGCCTAATAAATTAAAAATGGCAGTGGCTGCTCCTTTGGCAACAAAAAAATCAGACAATATTCCCTTGGTTCTCCAACCATCTTGTTGTTGTTTTCCAGAAAGATAAATGGACAATTGCTCCGATTCATAATAAGTGCCTTTGGAGGATTGTCCATACACTTTCCCAATTTCAAATAAGGCAATTGAACTTAATTGACGATTTAAATTATAGGCAATGGTTTCCAATCCTGTTTCTAACATGGAAGGACGCATCACATCTAAATCAGCACTTAAATTATTCAACATTTTTACTGCGCCTGCCAATACTTCTTCTGAAAAATAAGCACTATTGGTAATTGAATTCGTTAATATTTCCGTGTAGCCGCGACCCACTAAAAACTGTGCAATTTTATCTTTGAACTTTTCTTTCTTCTCCAATGGATCAATGGAAGGACTCATGGTAATCACACTTGGAATTTCAATATTATCCAAGCCATCAATGCGTAAAACTTCCTCCACAATATCAGCGGGTATACTAATATCAGGCTTGTGGTAAGGCACTGCTAAATCAATACCTGCCGTAGTTTCGTTACTAATTTCAAAACCCAAACTAGTAAGTATTGTTTTTACTTTATCTACTGGATACGTTTTACCACTTAATTTTTTTAGATAACTAAAACTTAAATGTACCAACGCTTTTTTCGCAGGGTTAGGATATACATCTACCACTTCACTACATTTTCCGCCCGCAATTTCTTGTATCATTTTTGCAGCACGTAACAATACTTTGACCGTGCCATCCACATCTACTCCTTTTTCAAAACGTGTTGCAGCATCTGTCCGAAGGCCATGATGCAATGAGGTTTTACGAATATGTACATTTTCAAACCAAGCACTTTCTAAAAATATATTTGTGGTCGTCGCTTTTACCCCACTTTGTAAACCGCCAAAAACACCAGCAATACACATTGGCTTTGCGCCATCCGTAATCATTAAATCATTGGCTTGCAAAGTTCGTTCAACCCCATCGAGCGTAATGAACTTAGTACCTGCAGCATATTTTTTTACGACTACTTTATTTTCTTTGATCTCACTAGCATCAAATGCATGCAGTGGCTGCCCGGTTTCGTGTAAAATATAATTCGTAATGTCCACGATATTATTAATGGAACGTACACCAATACTTTGCAATCTATTTTTTAACCAAGTAGGCGATTCTTTTACTGTTACTCCTTCAATGACTAACCCACTATAACGTGCACATGCTTTTTCATCTTCAATCAAAACTTTAAATGGCCCTACCGATGTATCATGTTCCAAATTTTGTGTGAATGGACTTACTGCACTCACTGGACTATTATGATAAGACAAATAAGCACATACATCTTTCGCAACACCATAATGACTCATTGCATCCATTCTGTTGGGTGTTAAACCAATTTCATAAATCCAATCCTGATAGTATTCGTAAATTTCAGCAACTGGAGTACCTGCTTTTATTCCAGCATCCAACACGATAATGCCGGCATGATCATCACTTACCCCAATTTCATCTTCCGCACAAATCATTCCTTCACTTTGTTCGCCCCTGATTTTGGCTAATTTCATGGTCATCGGCTCCTTGCCTTTTGGATAGATGGTGGTACCCACAACCGCGACCACCACTTTTTGACCCACCATTACATTAGACGCACCACAAACAATGCCTAATGGTGCAGCCCCACCGGTGTCCACCTTGGTCAATTTTAATTTATCTGCATTTGGATGTGGTATCACTTCCAATACTTCCCCTACAACTAATCCTGCAAGACCGCCTTTGAAATTTTCAAAGTTTTCTAATGACTCTACTTCCAAACCTATGGAGGTTAGGATATTAGATAATTCTTCCGGGCGCACCGTTTGGGG
>RFZW01000125.1 GCA_009920495.1 Chitinophagia bacterium | reverse complement strand
GCGAATGCGGAATTTATTTTAGAAGATGGCAAATACATTTGTGGCGTAGAGGTTGAAAAAATGTCTAAGTCAAAATTTAACACAGTTAACCCTGATGATTTAGTAAATAAATATGGTGCGGATACCTTTAGGATGTATGAAATGTTTTTAGGTCCGGTGGAGCAGAGCAAGCCATGGGATACGAAAGGGATTGAGGGCGTACATCGCTTTTTGAAAAAGTTTTGGCGTTTGTTCTTTGACGAAATCAAAGGAAAGATTTGGGTAGATGAGGCAGCCAGTTTGGAAGAATTAAAAGTGTTGCATAAAACCATTAAAAAAATTGAGGAAGACACCGATCGTCATAGCTTTAATACAGCGGTAAGTTCATTTATGATTTGTGTGAATGAATTATATGATTTGGATTGTCATAAAAAATCTGTTTTATCTGACTTGCTTATTTTAATGACGCCTTACGCGCCGCACTTTTGCGAGGAATTGTGGCAGGTGTTAGGCAATGAGGGCTTGGTGATAGATGCTGCTTTTCCAATATTTGATGCGAAATATGTTTTAGAAACAGCGAAGGATTACCCCGTAAGCATCAATGGTAAAATGAGAACCAATATTGCGATTGATTTATCCTGCTCTGAGCAAGAAGTAAATGATATTGTAATGGCGAATGCGGTTGTTCAAAAATGGATGGAAGGGAAACCGGTAAAAAAACTAATTTTCGTGAAGGGTAAAATGATAAATGTTGTAATTTAAATAACGGTGGATGATTGAAATCAGAATGTAGTAATCAAAAATGGTTCAAACGAATTTTAAATAATAATTATGAAAAAACAGTTACTTTTTTTAACTAGTATTTTTTGTGTTTTGTTTTTGCAAGCGCAAATGCGCATGCCACAATCTAATTTACCAAGATTTAATCGTTGGTTGAATAATGATGAATTTGTTATTAATACAAAATTAAAAGCAGGAACACCATCTGCTGATTATGTATATAACATTAATACAAAAGCATACACACCTGCGCCTGCTGCTGTTATGAAGGAAGATGCAACCGTTAGTTTAAAAAACGGGGAAGTGTCGATTAAGGTAAGTGGTGTTGAAACTGTTTTAACATCGGATAAAGGCGACAAGAAAAATCCACAACTTTCACCGGATGGTCAATTTGTGGGTTATACAAAAGATAATAATTTATATACGGTAGCGGTTGCTGATAAAAAAGTAACTGCCATAACTTCTGAAAAAGAAAGGGGCATATTAAATGGTTATGCGAGCTGGGTATATTTTGAAGAAATTTTTGGCCGCCCTTCTCAATACCGTGCATTTTGGTGGAGCCCAGATAGCAAATATATTTCCTTTATGCGTTTTGATGAAAGCAAAGTGCCCATGTTCCCTATCTATAATAGTGAAGGACAGCATGGCTTTGTCGAGGAAACCCGTTATCCAAAAGTGGGTGATCCTAATCCTACTGTAAAAATTGGTTGGGCAACACCAACAGGGGGCAAAATTACTTGGGCTGATTTTAATGACCAAGAAGACCAATATTTTGGATGGCCTATTTGGAACCCCAATAACAAAAGTATGTGGTTGCCATGGATGGATCGTGGACAAAACAACTTAAAAATTTATGAATTAGATATGACTTCTGGTGCTAAGAAAGAAGTGTACAAAGAATATCAAAAAACTTGGATCGATTTAGAGGATAGGGTGAATGGTCGTATAAATTTTATTGCCAACAACGAAGGTTATATTGCGCAGTCGGATGCGTCGGGTTGGAATCAGTTGTATTTGTATAATATGAATGGGCAATTAATCAATCCAATCACGAACGGAAAGTTTACCGTTACAGGAATTAAATTGATTGATGAAAAAACAAGGTCCATTTATTTTACAGCTCGCGGATTAGAAAATTCAGCACGTGGTGATTTTTATGTTGTCAATTTTGATGGAAAAAACTTAAAGCGACTTTCTATTGGTGATTATAATTATGCACAAGTATATTTATCACCGAATACAAAACGATTTGTTTCTGTTTATAGCAATGTAAACACACCAACTACAATTGCATTGGTGGATCGTAAAGAAAAAAATCCAGTAGTGACCGTTTTGGGAACTGCTGTTGACTCTAGTTTTAGGGCTGAAAATTTTGCCAAAACAGAATTGATTAGAATTAAAAGTGCGGATGGCTTATTTGAATTACCAGCGCTTGTTACCTGGCCTAAGAATATGGATCCAAATAAAAAATACCCCTTAATGGTGAGCATTTATGGTGGTCCAAATGCAGGAACAGTGATGGATAGCTGGTCCAATCCAGAAATGAAAGAAAGCTGGGCGAAGGAAGGTATTATACAAGTGGCATTTGATCACCGTGCGAGTGGACATTTTGGAAAGGAAGGCGTGAACTATATGTATCGTAATTTAGGTTATTGGGAAATGCAGGATTACATGACCATGGCGAAGTGGTTTATAGCTAATGGCAGTGCAGACCCTAAAAAAATTGCCATCACTGGATTTAGTTACGGTGGTTACATGAGTTGCTATGCTTTAACTTATGGTGCTGATGTATTTACACATGCAATGGCAGGTGGTAGTGTTACTGCTTGGGAATTATATGATTCACATTACACAGAAAGATTCATGGATACGCAAAAGGAAAATCCAGAAGGGTATAAGTCCGGTAGTGTAATGACCCATGTAAAAAATTTTAAAGGAGTATTGCAATTGGTACATGGCACCATGGATGATAATGTCCACATGCAAAATTCGATACAGTTGTTAAGTGCATTACAGGATAATGGCAAGGATGTTGAGTTTATGTTGTATCCAGGTGGTCGACATGGATGGGGTGGTGCCAAAGGGAAACACTTCAGTGATTTAAAAAATAAATTTATTTATAAATACTTATTGGAAAAGCCAGTTCCTGCAACCAAATAAAAAAAATATTCATGTCCAATCCAATTTTAGATAGTTCGAATAATAGTTCAAATCCTTTAGACAAGGAGTTTGAAAATAGTATTCGTCCAAGGGAGATGGACGCGTTTGCTGGCCAGCCTCAACTGATTGAAAATTTAAGCATTTTTATCAAGGCTGCTAAAATGAGGGGCGAGGCCTTGGATCATATTTTATTTCATGGCCCTCCAGGTTTGGGTAAGACCACCTTAAGCCGTATTGTTGCTAATGAAATGGGTGTTCAAATTAAAGAAACATCGGGTCCGGTGATTGAAAAACCCAGCGACTTAGCAGGCTTATTAACCAGTTTGGAAGCAAATGATGTTTTATTTATTGATGAGATACACCGTTTAAGCACGGTGGTAGAAGAATATTTGTATGCCGCGATGGAGGACTATAAAATTGATATTATGATTGATACGGGCCCCAATGCACGTAGCATTCAAATTAATTTAAATCCATTTACTTTAGTAGGCGCGACTACGCGTAGTGGTTTATTAACAGCCCCTTTATTATCGAGGTTTGGGATCAAATCAAGATTGGAATATTATCCTGCCACTGTAATTGAAAAAATTATTTTAAGAAGTGCGCAAATATTAGATGTGAAAATTAATGCAGATGCGGCAGGGGAAATTTCAAGAAGAAGTAGGGGCACGCCGCGTATTGCCAACGGACTACTAAGACGTGTACGTGATTTTGCACAAGTACTAAATGATGGATCTGTGGATATTGGCATTACCAAACATGCATTAAAAGCGTTGAATGTGGATGAGCATGGCTTGGATGAAATGGATAACCGTATATTATTAGCAATTATAGAAAAGTTCAAGGGAGGCCCTGTCGGAATTACAACAATTGCCACTGCAGTAGGTGAGGAGTCGGGTACTATTGAGGAAGTATATGAGCCTTTTTTAATTCAGGAAGGTTTTTTACAACGCACACCCCGAGGTCGTGAGGTAACAGATAAAGCATATCGACATTTGGGCAAACAAAAAGCCCGAGGCCATTCTGATAACCCCGAGCTTTTCCGTTAATTTATTGGTTGCGAATTTGAACCTCTTTTATTACTTGTTATTGCCCCCCCCAAAAAAAAAATGATATTTGTGGCGACAATAACTATTGTTATTGTTCCCCCAAAAAATGGTATTTGTGGCGACAATAACTATTGTTATTGTTCCCCCAAAAAATGGTATTTGTGGCGACAATAACTATTGTTATTGCACCACTAATCGGAAACCATTCCCGTGAATGTTTACGATTTCTATTTTCTCATCTTCCTTTAAGTACTTTCTTAATTTGGCAATGTACACATCCATGCTTCTACCATTAAAGTAAGTATCGCTACCCCATATTTTTTTCAGTGCTTTTTCGCGCGTCAACAAGTCGTTTTTATTTTCTGCCAACATTTTAAGTAACTCGTTTTCCTTAGGCGATAATACCTGTGTTTTTTGGTTGAATTTTAATTCACGCAACTTGGGATTAAAATGGTAACCAGCCAAATCAAATTCTATATTGTCTGAAACTTTATTGTCATCTTCATTGCGTTTGATAATTGCCTTAATTTTTAATAACAATACTTCACTGTCAAAAGGTTTGGTGATATAATCATCAGCTCCTAATTTGTAACCAGTGATAATATCTTCCTTTAAAGTTTTAGCACTTAAAAAAAACAAAGGCACATCAGGATCAATATCTCTAATTTCCTCAGCGAGGGTAAATCCATCCACATGTGGCATCATGACATCTAATAAGCATAAGTCAAACTTTTCACGCTGAAAAGCGGCTAAGCCCAAACGGCCATCCCGCTCTAAGGTTACTTCGTAATCATTTAACTCTAAGTAGTTTTTAAGTACCAAACCCAAATTGCTGTCGTCCTCGCACAACAAAATTTTACTT
>RFZW01000124.1 GCA_009920495.1 Chitinophagia bacterium | reverse complement strand
ATAGCCCTCAAAAACATCTCCCTTTAAGGTGGGGCCCACCCCAACTGGTGTGCCTGTATATATTAAGTCACCTGGATAGATAGTAAAGTATTCGGTGATACTTTCTAAAATGGTGGCTAATGAAAATATCATTAATGAGGAATCGCCATCTTGAACAACGGTCGCATTTTTATGTAATGAAAAGTGGATCGGCTGATCTAAAATTGCCGCAGTTAATGGTATCCATTTCCCTAAAACAGCAGAATCATCAAATGCTTTCGCTTTTTCCCAAGGCAACCCTTTTTCTTTTAGCTTGGCTTGTAAATCTCTTGCAGTAAAATCAATGCCTACTGTAATGGCATCACAATAGTCAATTACATTTACTGCCTTTAAATTTTTCCCTTGTTTACTTACACGCAAAACCAATTCACCTTCATAATGTAAGTCGTTGGTGAAGGAAGGGATATTGAAATTTTTTCCGTCGGCTAATAATGAAGCAGATGGCTTCATAAAAATAACAGGTGACGTAGGAACTTCATTACCTAACTCCTGTGCATGCGCAACATAATTGCGTCCAATACAAAATATACTCATACAAATATTTTTTTAAGCTACAATCTCAAGTGCGTTTGCCATGGTCATGGTCCTTGATAATCCTATGCTAGCAAATGACTCAATCACTTCAACACTTTTTTCTATTTTCAATTCCACCATCTTTTTTTCAGCAGCATTCCATTTGCCTAAAACAAAATCAATCTGTTGCCCTTTCTTAAAATCATTACCTATGCCAAATCTTAGTTTTGGATACGCATCAGTACCCAATGTTAATTGAATATCTTTTAATCCATTATGCCCAGCATCCGACCCTGATGCACGTAATCGAATTTTTGAAATAGGTAATGCCAAGTCATCAACAATCGTCAAAGTATTCTCGATCTCAATTTTTTCTTTGTCCATCCAATATTTAAAAGCCTTGCCGCTTAAATTCATAAAGGTGGTGGGCTTTACACAGATAAATGTTTTACCCTTCCACTTTACTTCTGCTACATCAGCCAATCGATCTGATTTAAAAAAGCCACCTTGCTTTATTACAAAAGCATCAAGTACATCAAAGCCTATATTATGCCTGGTGTGCGCGTATTCGGGACCGATATTCCCTAAGCCTATGATTAAAAATTTTGACATTTACTTTTATCGTTCAAATTCAAATTTAAGCAAAAATTGTCCTTTATTTAAAACTAAAATCCCCTCCCGAAACTCGGGAAGGGATTTTGTATATTCTTAATTTGTAAGAAACTATTTTTTCGCAGCAGCAGCGGCTGGTGCAGCAGCACCTGCAGCAGGAGCAGCAGATTCTTCTTGCTTTAACTGACGTGTTAAAACTACAGAAGCAACTGGTATTCGTGGCGGATTTAAAATTTCCATATTTGGAGCATTTACATCCTGAACACGAATATTTCCATTCAATTCAAGGTTAGTAATATCGCACTCAATGAATTCTCTCAAATCCTTTGGTAATGCTTTTACTTTTAATGACTTCATTTTAACGATTAGTTTACCACCAGCTTTAACACCGACAGATACACCTACCATTTTTAATGGTAAAGTGGCAATCACTTTTTTGTCATTTACTAATTCTAATAAGTCAACGTGAATTAACGCATCAGTCACCTTATCAAATTGCAAATCCTTCAAAATGCATTTGTAAGTTTTTCCTTCTACAGTAACTTCTGCTAATTGGAATTCACTTGTGTACACTAAAGACTTAAAAGCCTTTGCTGGAGCATAAAAATTTACTTCAGTAGCACCCCCGTAAATTACAGCTAGCACATTGTCCTGAGAGCGAAGCTGGCGGGCGACTTTTTTGCCATTTTCGGTCCTCAAGTGGCCATCGATTGTAATTGTTTTCATTTTCTAATTTTTTCTATTGTAAGATGATAGATAGTTTACACTATCTACACCCATTATTCTTTCTCAATAATGGAGGGCGAAGGTAGGAAATAAAAAAGGAGAAACCAAAGTCTCTCCTTACTATTTACCTTTATTTGATAAGTAATTGATTATTAACCTCTTGCCTTTAATTGGGAGTGAACAAATAAGCTAGTAATGCTCTTATTTTCATAGGCATTACGGATAGCTATAGCAAATAAATCAGCTACGGTTACTACTTTAATTTTAGCTGATGGATGGGCTAATGGAATGGTATCGCAAACCACCAATTCCTCTAGCACACTATTTTCAATGTTTTCGTAGGCTTTGCCGCTTAATACAGGATGGGTAATCATGGCTCTAACTGATCTGGCCCCTTTTTCCTTTAATAAGGCTGCAGCTTTTACTAAAGTGCCCCCTGTATCGCAAATATCATCTACAATAACAATGTCTTTTCCAGTTACATCCCCTATTACCACCATGCTCGCTATCTCATTGGCACGTTTTCGATGCTTATCACAAATCACCATTTCAGCATTAAAATAATTTGCTACCTCACGCACGCGATTGGTACTTCCCACATCCGGTGCCGCAAAGGTTAAATTCTCCAATTTCAATTGCTCGATATAAGGTATGAAAATTGCTGAACTATCTAGGTGATCCACTGGCACTTCAAAAAATCCTTGTATTTGTGCTGCATGTAAATCCATCGTAATTACACGGTGTGCGCCAGCCGCTTCTAATAATGTTGCAATTAATTTTGCCCCTATCGCAACCCTTGGTTTGTCCTTACGATCCTGTCTTGCAAAACCATAATAAGGAACTACTGCAATTATTTTATATGCACTTGCTCTTTTTGCTGCATCAATCATCATCAACAATTCCATGATGTTCTCGGTGGGCGCATAAGTGCTTTGCACTAAAAAAACATAATCGCCACGGATACTTTCTAAAAAAATAGGCTGAAACTCGCCATCACTAAATTTTTGAATATTGATTTTTCCAATGGGTGCGCCAAAGCGTTGTGCAATTTTTTCAGCAAGTGCCTGTGAGCCAGTTCCGGCAAATATTTTAACAGAAGGATTCATGTGTTTGGGATATGGTCCAAAGTTATAATTATCGTTTACAAATTATAAATAAATACCGGGGTACTTTTCAACAAATCAATGACTTATGCACATAATGGCTATTCTTTTTAAGTATTTATACCATTTTTTTATGTTGTTCCTAGCGCTAGATTTAAAAAAAATTAGTATGCAAGTCATGAACAATATTAAGTCCTGGGCCAACGAGGACCAACCCATTTACAAAATGTACAAAAAAGGCGCAAAAAATTTAAGCGATGTGGAACTGCTCGCTATTATACTTCAACATGGCACCATACATCAAAACGCAGTTGAATTAGCAAGGTCATTATTGAATGCGGCGCAAAATAATTTGCAAAAATTTTCAAAATTATCTGTAGCGGATATTTTAGGTTTAAAGATAAAAGGGATTGGAAAAATAAAAGCCATTCGCATACTTGCCGCGATTGAACTTGGCTCACGTCGCATGTATAATAGCATTGACAAAAAAAATATTCGACAAAGTAAGGATGTTGCTGACCATTTAAAATATTTGCTTCAATTTGAAAGCAGGGAATTATTTATGGTGCTATTATTAAACCAAGCCAATAAAGTAATCCATGAGGAAATTTTAAGTGAAGGCGGCATCACAGGAACGGTGGCTGATCCCAGAATAATATTCAAGCTAGCACTAAGCCATGAAGCCACTGGGTTCATCATTTGCCACAACCATCCCAGTGGTCAATTAAAACCAAGTAATATGGACGATATATTAACAGAAAAAATTAAAAAGGGCGCAGCCTATTTTGATATCAAATTAATTGATCACCTCATTGTGAGTACCGAAGGATATTATAGTTATGCTGAACAAAGCCTGAATTGGTAAATCAATTATGCTTGTGCTGTAGGGCCTCCAAAATTCATAGGTATTTCAACAGGTAACATATCTCCAATTGCACCATTGGCCTCCTCATATCTTTCTACATTTTCAACCAATGCCTTCATGAATCTTTTGGCATGCATGGGCGTTAAAATCACTCTCGACTTTACTTTACTTTTAGGGGTTCCTGGCATCACATTGACAAAGTCAATCACAAATTCAGCATTGCTGTGTGTAATTATTGCCAAATTAGCATAACTGCCTTCTGCAATTTCCTCGGTAATTTCAATGTTTAACGGCTGGTTGGGATTTTGTTCCATAGGTATATTTATGAGTGCAAAGATACAGGGGATGGAATGTTAAAAAAAAATTACACTGCTCTAAATCAAATAACTAAATTTGTGGCATGTTAATACTAGACGGGAAAATAGCTTCAGCAGCAGTAAAAGCCACTTTATTGGCTCAAACACAAGCACTTACCAAGGAAGGGAAACGAGCGCCTCATTTGGCAGCCATTTTAGTGGGTAATAATGGTGCGAGTGAAACCTATGTAGCAAGCAAAGTAAAAAACTGCGAGGAAACTGGTTTTGAATCCACCTTGATTCGCTTGGATGTTGCTGTTAGCGAAAAAATATTATTAGATAAAATCATTGAATTAAATAACAATCCTGCTATCGACGGAATTTTAGTTCAATTACCACTGCCGAAACATATTGATGAAGCAAAAGTAATTGAGACCATTAACCCTGCGAAGGATGTGGATGGATTTCATCCCGCCAATGTGGGAAGATTAGTACAAGGATTACCCACTTTTATTCCGGCAACTCCTTATGGTATTTTATTAATGCTTGCCCATTTTGATATTCCAACCAAAGGAAAAAATGCGGTGGTGATTGGTCGTAGTAATATTGTTGGAAGACCGATGAGTATTTTATTAAGTAGTAATATTCCACAAGGCAATTGCACTGTTACACTTTGCCATAGTCATACAAA
>RFZW01000123.1 GCA_009920495.1 Chitinophagia bacterium | reverse complement strand
TTGAAGCAAAATACCAAGGGAAAAGTAAAGAGGTAACCCCTGCTCAAATAACGGATACCATGAAAGTGGAATTAACTGCCGCTGCTACAAAGGCATATGCCATTTTAAATTGCAGGGGCGTAGTTCGTATTGATTTTATATATAATGAAGCGCAACAAAAACCGTATATGTTGGAAGTGAATACAGTGCCAGGACAAAGTGATGCGAGTGTAATTCCGCAGCAAGTGCGTGCATTGGGCTGGTCCTTGACTGATTTTTATGGTGCAATTATAGAAGATACTTTATCAAAATAATATTTTAAAATTACCAACTTGGAAGCAATCGATAAATTATTAAAAAAACCGCTTTGGGTGAATATCTTAACAGGTATCGGTGCGTTTATTGTATTGCTAATACTATTTTTCTTTTCCTTAGGTTGGATAACAGGTAATGGTAAAACAGAAAAAGTACCAAGTGTGGTTGGGTTAGATGTTACTGCTGCGCAAAAAAATTTAGCAGCATTGGGATTTGATGTTGTTTTGCAGGATTCTATCTATGTTGATACCCTTGCACGTAATGCGGTATTAAGACAAATCCCAGAGTCAGATGAAATTGTAAAAAAGGGACGCACTGTATATTTAACGATCAATAGAATTGTGGCACCTTTAATTGATATGCCCAACTTAGTTGGCTTTTCATTGAAAAGTGCGGAGACTTATCTAAAAGTATTGGGATTACGATTAGGCGGAATAAGTGTGGTTGCTGATCGAAATAAAAATGTAATTATTGATCAAATGGTGAATGGAAAACCAATATCACCAGGTTCAAAAGTAGCATCAGGTACACTCATTCATTTTTTAGTAGGGGATGGCGGATCAACAATTGGATTTGAAGTTCCTGATTTGTTAGGACTTACAGTAGATATGGCACGTGCTAAAATAGCATCCATGGGATTGCAATTAGGAAATATTACTTCTGCTACTTCCATATCCGATACTGCGAATGCATTTGTGATTCAGCAAAACCCCAATCCTTATTCAGGACAATTGGATTCTTTAGGGATGCCCATTAAAAATGTTACTTTCCAAGGAGGTGCTATAGATGTAATTATTGATAAAGTGGCGCCGGTGATTAAAAGAGATTCGATCAAGTAGGCAATCAAGTAAATAAAGCAATTTAAATCAAGAAATGATGAAAACAATTACCATTGAAGAAGTAAAGGCAAAATTAGATGCCGGAGAAAAAATTAATTTATTAGATGTGCGTGAACCTCACGAACATGCGGCATTTAATATAGGCGGTCAGCTATTGCCATTAGGGTTAGTACAATCCTTACAATTAGATGAAATTGAACATTTGAAAGATGAAACGATCTATGTTTATTGCCGCAGTGGTAATCGCAGTGGTCAAGCTTGTTTGATGCTTGAGCCTTATGGATTTAAAAATGTATATAATGTGGTGGGTGGTATGCTTGCTTGGCAAGAAATGTATCCTTCTTAAATAACTAAAATATAGGTAAATGAAAAACACGAAAAATTCATTTTTATTATTGACGATCTTAAGCTTTGGTTTATTTGCTTGTCAAAATAATAACAACACAGCTTCTTCCGTAAATACTGATACAGCCACTGAAGTTTTATCTGGAGGCATTAAAATGATTCCTATAAAAACAGCTAAAGGCGTTTTTAATGTATGGACAAAAAAAGTTGGTGATAATCCACGCATCAAAGTTTTATTATTACATGGAGGCCCTGGAGCGACCCATGAATATTTTGAATGCTTTGATTCCTTTCTTCCAAAAGAAGGTATTGAATATTATTACTATGATCAATTAGGGTCAGCCTATTCAGATAATCCTAATGATAGTTCATTATGGGAAATTGATCGTTTTGTTGATGAAGTGGAGGCGGTTAGGGTTGCTTTAAACTTAGACGCTTCTAATTTTTATTTGTTAGGACATTCTTGGGGTGGCATATTGGCAACAGAGTATGCTTTGAAGTATCAAAAAAACTTAAAAGGGTTGATCATATCAAATATGGTGCCTTCTATTCCTGATTATGTAAAATATGCTAATGAGGTTCTCGGTCCCAAATTGCCTGCAGAAGTGCTCGCTCAAATTCGAGCATTTGAAGCAAAAGGCGATTATACCAATCCCGAATACTTAAAGTTAATTACTGATAATTATTATCCAGAACATATATTAAGATTGTCCCCAGATAAATGGCCTGATCCTGTAAAACGAGCATTTGCTAAAATGAATTATCCATTATATTTAAAAATGCAAGGTCCTTCTGAATTTGGTGTTGTAGGAGATGCAGTATTAAAAAATTGGGATCGTAAAGCAAATTTAAAAGAGATAGCCGTTCCAACCTTAAGCATTGGGGGTGAATTTGATACGATGGATCCTAAGGCAATGGAGGCTTTGGCGAAGGAAGTACAACATGGTCAGTTTTTATATTGTCCTAAAGGTTCTCATATGTCTATGTATGATGACCAACAAACCTATTTCAAGGGATTGATTAAATTTTTAAAAGAGACAGATGGTCAAAAGTAATTTTATAAACTAATAAGTATAACAAAGGGGCCCCGATAAATCGGGGCCCCTTTGTTTAGGTTAACTAGCTATGATTTAAATAAGCTTTATTTAATATCTATTTTTAAGCTTAACCAAAAGTTTCTTCCTGCCATAGGGTAGTAATTGTTTGAAGTGGTGGTTACACCTCCGTAAATATAACTATAGGTATAACCATTAGGCTCATACAATTTATCAAATAAATTGATTAGGTAGAATTGTAAATTGGCATCCCATCTTTTTTTGCTAGCAAATTTCCAAATCAAATTCAGGTCGTTAATAAAATATGAATTGAGTATTCTACTTTCATTTTGTGTATTATCTAGATATTGTTTGGAAACATACTTGCTTGTGAATATGAATTGCCAATTACTATTAGGTGAAAAATTGATTGAATGTGAGGCAGTGGTATTTGGTGATAAGGCAATATCTGTATTGTGGTGTTCAATTGCTTTTTGTTCATAAGTATCATAGTTATCAAAATATTCGGTGAAATGGGCAATTTTATTTTTACTAAACGTAATATTACCACTAGTATTAATTTGGCTATTCAATTTCCAGGTTCCTTCAAGTTCTATACCAGCTCGATAACTTTTTGGTACATTGGTTCTAGTATAAGCGCCAACGTCATTGATTTTACCTGTTAATACCAATTGATCTTTATAATTCATGTGGTAAAAATTCATACCCCAGCTAAATTGGGAATTTTTTTGTTGGATACCTGTTTCCCAGTCGTATAAAATTTCTTGTGTTGGTTTTTGCAAAGCACCCGTTTCAAAATCATCTCTATTGGGTTCCTTATGCGCAATGGCAATACTTGTATAAAAGCTGGTATTGTTTAATGTATAATTCAAGCCAGCTTTTGGATTGAAAAAATCAAAATCGCCCTTTGTTATCAAATTGGGTGATTTATCAAATCCGTTCATTTGATGCTTAACTTTTCTGTATTGCAAATCAAGAAAACTTTTTAGCTGCGTTGTAAGTTTATATTGCCACTTTGTATAAAAAGTGTAATCCTTTTTTGAAGCATTATTTCTATAGTATTCAATGGGGGACTTAATGGCAATAACATTAGGGTAGGGCAAAATACCAAAATGTTCCCCATCATATTGATTCCAGCCTCCGCCAATAGTCAATTCGTTCTTTCCTTTTTCATACATAAGTGATGCGATTTGCCCATAAAATTTATTGCCAAGCCATCTTCTTCTTATGATATCTGGATTGATGCTATTATATAAAGGGTTAGCAGGTAACAAGTATTCTTTAATATCTACACTTGCTTTATATTCTTCATAATAGCCATTCCCTTTTGTTAAAAATAATGCAGTGCTCCATTTTAGATAATTATTTATTTGTTTATTATAAAATAATTGATAATGGGTTTGCGTATAATTATCAGTTTGATCAGGATAAGCTGCATCTGCTTTTTCCATACCTGCAGCATTGTAAGTTCTATTTGTTATAAGCACTTCCTCAGGTACCCCATACCATGATTGGTAGGTTTTTTCCTTACCTGAAAACACATTCAATCTTAAAGATGAATTATCACCCCAATAGGCACCACTTATATGAAATGAATTTAAATTACTACTTGCTCTGTCCATATAGCCATCAGAACTAATTCGGCTTACACGCCCATCAATTGTGAAATGATTTTTTAATAAGCCAGATCCTACCACTAAATTATTTTTCAAGGAATTGAATGATCCAACACTATTATTTAAGGATAAGTAGGGGGATGGGTTGTAGCTATTGGTTGATAAGTTCATCGTAGCACCAAAAGCGCCGGCGCCATTAGTGGAAGTTCCAACACCACGTTGAATTTGAATACTATTTACACTTGAACTAAAGTCGGGCAAGTCCACAAAATAGGTCATGCTACTTTCAGCGTCATTATAGGGTATGCCATTAAGGGTAACATTAATTCTTGTACCATCGGTTCCTCTAATTCTAATACCCGTATAACCAACACCTGTTCCAGCATCGGAGTGAACTACTACCGATGGGGTGTTTTGCACTAAAAAGGGGAGGTCCTGACCAAGGTTTACTTTTGCAATGGCTTCCTTACTAAAATTTGTTTTTGCAAAAGGGCTTGTTTCACTCACTCGAATTGATTTTACTTCCAGTGGCGGTAGGTTTCGTATACTATCCGTATACTTTTTTAAGCTATCCGATATGGACAGTTTTTGCAATGTTTGCTTTGGTTGCTGCGCCATGATGTTAGCGAGCATAAAAAA
The DNA here is from genome assembly GCA_009920495.1 of Chitinophagia bacterium. GTDB lineage: Bacteria > Bacteroidota > Bacteroidia > Chitinophagales > Chitinophagaceae > Sediminibacterium. The sequence goes on along the minus strand of RFZW01000123.1, from coordinate 68 downwards.
TGATACAATTGTTCCCAATAACTTAGTCATAACTAAAGTTTAATTTTTTTACAAAATTGATAATGGGA
>RFZW01000122.1 GCA_009920495.1 Chitinophagia bacterium | reverse complement strand
TCAATGCAGTATCGGCCAAACCTTTACGTGCTCCGTGCGTTGAGATGAAATAATCCAATACGTTCAATCCACCTTTAAAGTTTGATAAGATTGGGTTTTCAATAACCTCAGATCCTGTGCTACCACTCTTACGCGGTTTAGCCATCAATCCACGAATACCTACTAACTGCTTTACCTGTGTTTTACTACCTCTCGCACCTGAATCCAACATCATGTAAACAGAGTTGAATCCTTGTTTGTCGATCGCCATTTCACGAATTAATGTTTCAGTGATACGCGTATCCACACGGCTCCAGATATCAATAACTTGGTTATAACGCTCGTTGTTGGTAATTAAACCCATGTTATAGTTTTCCCAAACTTCTTCTACTTCAATTTTAGCCCCATCTAATAATGATTGTCTTGTTAAAGGAACAACTAAGTCGTTCACGTTAAAGGACAAACCACCACGGAAGGCCATTTTAAATCCTAATGTTTTAATATCATCCAAGAATTTAGCTGTCGTAGGAACATCCGTGATTTTAATAATGTCACCGATAATTTCTCTTAAACTTTTCTTAGTTAATAATTGATTTACAAATCCTACTGCTTTTGGTGTATGTTGATTAAACATAACACGACCTACTGTAGTTTCAATTAATTTATTTACCAATACACCGTTTTCACGAATGTTGGTTTTTACTTTAATATTTGCGTGTAAATCAACTTTGTTTTCATTATAAGCAATGATCACCTCGTCTAAATTATAAAACGCTTTACCTTGACCTTTGATGGTTTCAGTTTCGTTGGTAATTTTTCCTTTAGTGATATAATACAATCCCAATACCATGTCCTGAGAAGGAAGCGTGATTGGTGTACCATTTTGCGGGTTCAAGATATTGTGCGAAGACAACATCAATAATTGCGCTTCTAAAATAGATGCATGGCTTAAAGGTACATGCACCGCCATTTGGTCACCATCGAAATCGGCGTTGAACGCTGAGGTAACTAATGGGTGTAATTGAATGGCTTTACCTTCCACCAATTTAGGTTGGAAAGCTTGGATAGATAAACGGTGTAATGTTGGGGCACGGTTTAACATCACCGGATGTCCTTTCAATATATTTTCTAAGATATCCCAAATAATGGCTTCTTTTTTATCAACTAATTTCTTAGCCGACTTTACCGTTTTAACGATACCTCTTTCAATTAATTTACGAATAATAAATGGCTTAAATAATTCTGCAGCCATATCCTTCGGTAATCCACACTCATGCATTTTTAAATCTGGTCCTACAACGATTACAGAACGACCAGAATAATCCACACGCTTACCTAATAAGTTTTGACGGAAACGACCTTGCTTACCTTTCAATACATCAGATAATGATTTTAAAGCACGACCACCCTCCGCTTTAACGGCATTAGATTTACGAGAGTTATCGAATAAAGAATCGATCGCCTCTTGTAACATACGTTTTTCATTACGCAAGATAACTTCCGGTGCTTTAATTTCTAACAAACGCTTTAAACGGTTGTTACGAATAATCACACGACGATATAAGTCATTCAAATCAGAACTTGCAAAACGGCCGCCATCCAATGGCACCAATGGACGCAATTCTGGTGGAATCACTGGAATATATTTCATCACCATCCACTCTGGTTGGTTCGTGATATGTGTTTTTGCTTCACGGAAAGATTCAACCACACTCAAACGCTTTAAAGCATCTGCTTTTCTTTGTTGAGATGTTTCGTTCGCCGCTGCATTACGCAAAGAGAAACTTAATTCATCTAAATCTAATAAACCTAATAAATCATGGACTGCATCCGCACCCATTTTAGCAACGAACTTTTGAGGATCGTCATCAGGTAAGTATTGATTTTCCTTTGGTAAAGTATCTAATAAATCAAGGTACTCTTCCTCCGTTAATAAATCAGCTACTTTTAAATTATCCTTAATACCTGGTTGAATAACTACATAACGCTCATAATAAATGATGGTTTCTAATTTCTTAGAACTCATTCCTAATAAGTAGCCAATTTTATTTGGCAAACTTTTAAAATACCAGATGTGCACGACAGGTACCACTAATTTAATGTGACCCATACGCTCACGACGCACTTTTTTCTCGGTTACTTCAACACCACAACGATCACAAACAATACCCTTATAACGGATACGCTTATATTTTCCACAAGCACACTCATAATCCTTTACTGGACCAAAGATACGCTCACAGAAAAGACCATCTCTTTCTGGTTTGTAAGTACGATAATTAATGGTTTCAGGTTTTAAAACTTCACCAAAGCTTCTTTCTAAGATACTGTCTGGAGATGCCAAACTAATGGTGATCTGTGAAAAAGCAGGACGTTGTCTATTCTCTTTTTTGAATGCCATATTTTTTATTCATTTAGTCCCGGTTTTTATCCCGGTACATTTTTAAGAATGTGGTGTTAATCGATTGAATTTTTATTTTACTAAATATTCAATTGGGTATTAATCAAATTTTAAATCTAATCCTAATCCTCTCAACTCATGAACTAATACATTGAATGATTCAGGAATACCCGCTTTAGGGATATTTTCTCCTTTAACAATCGCTTCATATGTTTTAGCACGGCCAATGATATCATCCGATTTAAGTGTCAACAATTCTTGTAAGATGTTAGCAGCACCATATGCTTCTAATGCCCAAACCTCCATCTCTCCGAAACGTTGTCCACCAAACTGCGCTTTACCACCTAACGGCTGTTGTGTGATTAAACTGTATGGTCCGATACTACGCGCATGCATTTTATCATCCACCATATGGTGTAACTTAATCATGTAGATAATACCTACTGATGTTTTTTGGTGGAAACGATCTCCCGTTTCTCCATCATATAAATAAGTATGTCCGTTATGAGGAATATTTGCTTTAACACATAGGTCTTCAATTTCAGTAGTGCTCGCACCATCAAAAATTGGAGTTGCAAATTTTACGCCTAATTTTTTACCAGTCCAGCCTAAAATGGTTTCATAGATTTGACCTAAGTTCATACGAGAAGGTACCCCTAATGGATTCAATACAATATCCACTGGTGTTCCATCTTCCATGAATGGCATATCCTCATGACGCACAATCTTAGCAACAATACCTTTGTTACCGTGACGGCCCGCCATTTTATCACCCACTTTTAATTTACGCTTAACAGCTAAATAAACTTTAGCTAATTTCAACACACCTGCTGGTAATTCATCACCAATGGATATGTTGAATTTCTCACGCTTGTAACGACCTAATTCTTCATTATACTTAATGCTATAATTATGCAATAAAGTGTTTACTAAGTCATCTACTTTTTTATCGCCCGTCCATCCTAATGGATTTACGTTTTGATAATCAATAGGTGCTAAATTTTTAGGATTGAACTTGCTTCCTTTTGGAATTAATGTTTCACCAAAGTTATTAACTACACCAGGCGTTACTTGATCCTTTAATAAGGTTTGTAATTTTTCAACTAACAATTCTTTTAAAGTAATGTCATTTTGCTCGTGTACTTTTTCAACTTTATCTAACAATGCTTTTTCACGCACTTTACCACTCTTATCTTTCTTAGCGCGTTGGAATAATTTTTTATCAATCACCACACCCTCTGTTCCATTAGGTGCTTTTAAAGAAGCATCTTTTGCATCACCCGCTTTGTCACCAAAGATGGCACGCAATAATTTTTCTTCTGGTGTTGGATCAGATTCTCCTTTTGGAGTAATCTTTCCGATTAATATATCACCTTCCTTCACGGTAGCTCCGATACGGATAATACCATGCTCATCCAAATCTTTAGTCGCTTCTTCAGAAACGTTCGGGATATCAGAAGTTAATTCTTCCTCTCCTAATTTTGTATCACGTACTTCTAATTCATATTCATCAATATGTATTGATGTAAATAAATCTTCACGTACTACTCTTTCACTGATTACAATCGCATCCTCAAAGTTGTAACCTTTCCATGGCATGAACGCCACTTGTAAGTTACGACCCAATGCAACTTCACCATCTTTAGTCGCATAACCTTCCGTTAAGAAATCACCTTTTTTCACCTTTTGTCCTTTTTTAACAGCAGGACGCAAGTTGATACAAGTAGATTGGTTGGTTTTGATGAACTTAGTTAATTTATAAATAATTAAGTCCTCATTAAAGCTCACTAAACGATCCATTTCATTTCTGCTGTAACGAACATGAATTTCATTCGCATCCACAAATTCAATGACGCCATCGCCATCAGAATGTAATTGAATACGCGCATCACGTGCCGCCTTTCCTTCCAAACCTGTTCCAACAATAGGAACTTCTGGACGAATTAACGGTACCGCTTGACGTTGCATGTTTGATCCCATCAACGCACGGTTCGCATCATCATGCTCTAAGAAAGGAATTAAAGATGCACTCAAACCAACAATCTGATTTGGAGCCACATCCATAAACTCAACTTCTTCCTTATCTAATATTGGAAAATCACCAGTATCACGAGATACTACTTTGTCTGCAGCAAACTCACCCTTCTCAGTTAGGTTTGTATTAGACTGTGCGATTTTTTTATTTTCTTCTTCCTCTGCACTTAAGTAACTCAAGTTCTTCATGTTCACTTTACCATTTTCAACTTTACGGTAAGGTGTTTGAATGAAGCCCATGTCATTGATTTTTGCGTGTACACACAAAGTAGAAATCAAACCAATGTTTGGTCCTTCTGGAGTTTCAATAGTACATAAACGACCGTAGTGAGAATAGTGAACGTCACGAACCTCGAAACCTGCACGCTCACGACTTAAACCGCCGGGTCCTAATGCGGAGATACGACGCTTATGCGTGATCTCACTTAATGGATTTGTTTGGTCTAA
>RFZW01000121.1 GCA_009920495.1 Chitinophagia bacterium | reverse complement strand
AAACGAATAAAATATTTAATAGCTAAATGAATCATACTTATTTATAGAACGAATATACAACACCTGCATTAATTTGAACGCCTAAGGCCGGATAATCCCCCCATCTTTGATATTGACTATTTAAAAGATTCGAGGATTTAACCCAAATTTTCCAAGGAATGGACAATTTGTAGGATAAGCCCGCATTTAATAAGGTGATTGGATTTAATGTTTTTGGAACATAGCTAGCTCCTTCCGTAATTGATTCAATACCGGACATAAAATTAAATGACCCATCAATGAGTAATTTCTTATTGGCTTGCCAGTAAAAAGTGGAATTAAACTTAACTGGTACAAAGCCCCAAGGCTTTTCATTGTCCTTTATATAATTGAATTGGGTATAATTAAAATGATTATCAATGGAGAACTGATCGCTAAATTGATAGTGTAAGTGGGCTTCTAAATCAATGGTATTTGCTTTTGATTCAAATAAAGTATAATATTTTAATCCATTCGCAACGCGATTGGTATAAGTTAAACCCGAAGCCGCAGATCCAGGTAAATAAGCCGCTATAGCTAAAGGTTCTTTTGTATAAAAAGGCAAATTAGCATACTTGTTTAATGAAAAACCAAATCCATATTGTAAATGTTTGGAAGCATTTACCTCGAATTTTAAAAACTGCTTGTCCTGTGACATTATTTTTAAATCAACGGGTTGTGTAATCCAAGGATTTTCATTCAATAAATCACCATATTGGGTATTGATGGTATGATTCATCCATCCTGCCTTAATAACCCAAGCCGTGTCCTTTAGATTATGTTGTAATTGTATGTTTGGGTATAATTTAAATCCGTCAGATTTATAAACAGGCGAAACACCTACCAATATTTTCAACTTCCATTTGTTTAAATTCAAGGAAGGATCAAAACGCAATAAAGTATTTGAGCTTGATGCATAACTATTTAAATGACTATAGCTAAAGTTAACATCAAAATTAAAGAGCATCTCCTTATTCATTTGATAAGACATAGGACTTGTCATAGCAATGTAAGTATTGGATTTATTTTGCACATCTGATAAATGTGAAAATTCAAATTTTGGCCTATACGTAAAAGAAGAACTCGGTTTGTATTTATTTAAAAAAGCCATACTGACACCCACATTGGTCAGTTTCTGTAAATAATTTGAAGTAGGTAAACTTAAAGTATCAGGCACTAAACCATATCTGTAATATTGGTTTTGATTGGCATATACATGGGTTAATAAAGAATTGGAGTCGTTGAGCATTAAATTCCCTTGATAATCAAATTTGCTCATTCTATATTTCTGTAAATGATGTATCCCCTCAGACGATTCCGTTGAAATACCCAAATTATTGATTGTTTTAGGACTTTTATTTATAAAATTAATACTTAGTAATTGGTATAAATAATTGCCAAACCCCACCTTAACATTGGTATTCCCTACTAAATTTGCAGGGCTAGCTAATACAATGGCCAATGGATTTAATGCTATTGGCCTATAAGAAAATGATAAATTTTGACTAGGAACTTGATAGGAATATTGTACTGATTGGGTATCCACAATTGGCGCTGCATTGGTAAAATTGATTTTAACTACACTTTTTAATTGTGGTTTAAATGCCGACAATATACTTACCACCTTTGTTGGTGCCGTATCTCTTAAAACAGGAATATCAAGAGGCACTTGTTTTACAATATCTTCTAGTTTCACTGGCTTAATAACAACTGTAGTATTTGATTTTCTTGAACGGTTATTTTTTGCTCCTTTCTTTTTAGAAGATTTTTTCTTTTTATTACTTGCCGTTTTTTTCTTTTTTGATGTATTGGTGATTTTAGCCTTTGTATTTGCTTTCTTTTTTTGCCATGCAAATACCTGATGCGATGAAATCACAAAGAAAAATGTAATAAATATATAGGTAAATAATTTGGACATGCTTTTTTTATTGATTTTCAACTTTGTTTGAAATTTTTTCAGCCGTTTGTGCTAAATTATATTTTTGGTTAGCCTCCTCCTTTAATGAAGTAATAGTTGCATTATCAGTCACACTTTTATAAGTCGCTAAGGCATTAAACCAATCCTTTTGTGCAGCATAAATATCTCCTAATAAAATATAAGCACTGGTTACCCAGAATTCATGAGAAGCTTGTTTTTTTGTTACATCAAAAGCCGTTTTTTCAGCCAATGCATATTTTTTTTGTAAAAAATGCAAACGTGCTAGCTCATAATGCGCCTCGGCAGTGTAAATGGAGGAATTATTTAAAATAATCTTACTTAATACTGTAATTGCCCCTGAAGTATCGTTTTTCAATAATTGCTCATGATACAATACCATATTGGCCATTAAAATATCATCCGACGCAAATGTTTTTTCATCTATAATTTGTTTTGCAATGGGGGCAGCTTCCAACCATTTATTGTTTTTAAACTGACATCTGAGCACACCTCGCAATGCTTCCAATACATTTTCTTTTTGAACTGCGAATTCTTTCAATTTCAAATAATATTTTTCAGCTAATTCGTAATTTTTAAAATTGAAATAATATAACCTGGCCGCTAGTAAGTTGGCGCGTTCGGCATAGCGATTCGGTGATTGATCAGCCACTTTTGAAAAATAATAAGCTGCAGAATCAAATGTTTGACTAGCATAGTTCATTTCCCCAACCAAATAATTAGATTCGATTTGATAATTCCCGTTCGGAAATAATGACAAATATTTAATTAAGCCAGCCTTTGCATCGGTATAGTTTTTTTCATCATAGCGTAACATAGCAGAACGATAAGTCAGTGAATCTTGTTCATTGATTGCTAAAGGATGGCCATTCTCATTCATAAATGATACATATAATTCTGGCTTTTGGTCTTCAATAAAAATATTTCTAACAAATTCCAATGCATTTTCAGTTTCTACTGAATTAGGATATGTTTTTATTAAGGTTTGAAAATTTTGTAAAGCTGGTTCATTTTTATTCATATTAAAATAAGTAACCCCTAACTTATATAAGGCAACTGGGTAAAATGAGGCTGCTTTTTTATCAATCACCACCGCACTTAAAGGTGCAATGGCTAATTTAAAATCTTCCTTGAAAATATAGGTTTCTGCTAATTCCATTCTAGCATCATTCAAATAACTCGAATTCACATACAAATTGTCGAATTGCTCCAAAATGCTGATCTTCTCATTTGTTTTACCCAATCCGCCTAGGATAATTGATTTTTGTAAAGTGGCATAATCTTCCATGGTCCAATGCAAATCAATCACATTTTGATACACTTGTGTTGCTTGCTTAAATTGCTTTAACATCATTAAACAATCAGCGGATCTAACATACGCATCTTGTTGATAATTTTGTTTCGCATTGACTGGATTTACACTACTCACTGCATTAAAATTATTCAATGCCTCTTGATATAACCCTTTTTTCAAATAGGCAAATCCTAAAGTATATTTGGCATGTTGTATGGTAATTTCTCCTTCATTGACTGGCGCATTTAAATATTGCGTTAACGCTTCAATTGATTCATCAACATGACCCAACTTGTACCCCAACTCTCCCAACCAAAAATTAGTTTGACTAATCACATTTTGATTGTTAGCGAGGGTTGTTATTTTATTTAACAACGTATATGCTTTATCAATTTGACCATCATTGATATATATCACACTCCTTCCAAATAAGATGGTCGGATAAATTTTTAAAAGTTCTTCATTGGGCGTTTCGATGGATTCGAATGCTTCTAATGCTTGTACATAATTATTATTTAAAGCCAATGCTTTAACCCAAAGCTGTTTGGATTCTATTAAATAATTGGAATTTGGATAGGTATCCATAAACTGGTCTAATGAAACCACCGCTTGCGCATACTCTTTTAATTCCACTGATAATTTTCCATAATTAAACAAAGAAATTTCCTTTTGAAGTAGATTTTGGCTTTGGGTGGAACAAAATAAAAATGCATTTTTAGCCCCTTGCTTATCGTCAATTTTAAGATATGAGGTAGCTAATAAATACATGCTATTTTGCGCCAAAGAGTCACTGCCATTGTTTAATTGCTTAAATCCTGCAATCGCCTTATCCCATTGTTTGGTTTGGAAATAACAAAAGGACAATTGATATAAATCCTGTGATTGTACTTTTTCTTGTTTAGAAACATAAGTGGCTAAATAAGGTAATGCTTTTTCATATTCGTTTTTATCAAACCACAAGTGCCCTAACAATTGCCTTATTTGTGCATCATAAAACTGATCCTTTGATTGTAAAGCACTTGTGCAATATTGTATTGCTTTATTAACATCCCCAATGAAATAGTATAATTGGCCTATATAGAATGGCACTACGTTGGCGTAATCACTATTATTTGCAGCTATTTCAAAACAGGACAAAGCCAAATTGTAGTCTTTGTTTTTTAGTGCTAAAAATCCTGCATAGTAATTTGCATCCGTATAATACAAGCCTGTTTTAATTTGTCGTAAACTATTTAATAAATTATTTGCCTTTTCCCAATCACCTAATTTAAAATACAAATACCCCAAATGAAATTTCATTTTTACAATTTCATCATTATTCAAATCTTGAATAGGAACTTTCATATAGGCATTTATCGCTTTTGCTGCATCTTTAACTTGGTAATAATATTCACCTAAAAAATATTGCAGTCTTGATTGGTAAATTACATTGTTAGTTTGCTTTATCCATTTTATTGCCAATGGCTCAGCAGAGGGTTTTTCAAGATGCAATGACAACATTAAATAGTAATAAGTAATTTGATCATCATTGTTTGAAAAACCGTACGCTTGTTCAAATTGTTGAAAAGCAGTTAAGCTATCCCCAAGGGTAAGCGATTGCAACCCTTTATTAAAATAAGAGGTAGATTGGTCTATGCTCGAAGCAGACTGTGCTCCCCCAGAATATTGGAGAACTATTGAAAAAAAACCGATCAATAAATATCGATAAAATGACGCCATGGATTCGTTTTATTAGTAACCGAGTAAAATTACGCTACCCTATTAAAACGATGTGTTAAATGAGGTTATTGTGGAAAAACAG
>RFZW01000013.1 GCA_009920495.1 Chitinophagia bacterium | reverse complement strand
GATGTATTTTAAATCGGTTTGCATCATGGTAGCAAATGCGCCATAGATGATTGCAATAGTAGCGAGTAAAATAATGATCCAAGAATAACTGTGTGCTGCATCAGGCATTAATGCTGCCATACGTAAACAACCATAACCTCCAAGCTTCATGGAGATACCCGCTAAAAACATGGAAGCTGCAGTTGGCGCTGAAGCGTGACCATCGGGTACCCAAGTATGAAAAGGGAATAAAGCGGCAAATATGCCAAATCCTAAAAATAAAAATGGAAAAAAGAATTTTTGTACACCTAATGAAATGCCCATTTGTCCAATTTGCACCATATCAAAGCTGTGCGTGTTGTAATAAATACCCATTAAACCTACAAACACCAATGCTGAACCCGCCATTAACATTAAAGCCAATTTCATAGCGCTGTTTTCTTTTTTGCCACTGCCCCAAATACCAATCAATAAAAATTTAGGAATAACGGCTACTTCTAAAAAGAAAAACAAGGTGAATAAATCCAAGGAGATAAAAAATCCGTAAGCCCCCATGCTTAATAAAACCAATAAGAAAAAATATTCCTTACTTAATTTTTCCATAGTCCAGCTAACCAATATACCAGCAACTACAATTAAGGAGGTTAATAAAATCATGGCAAGTGCTATACCATCAATGCCAATATGGTAATTAATATTTAGTGCTTTAAACCATACGGTATTGGTTTCGAACAAATGAGTGGCAGTATTACCTGAAGCTCGCTGATCTATAAATAATTTCAACAACCAACCAGCAGCGCCTAATTGTGCTAATGATCCTGCTAATCCAATGACTCTTATTTGTGCTAAATTCTTGCTCAACAAAATGAGTAAGGCTGTTAGCAGGGGTAATAAGATGAGTAATGATAAGTTCATATAAATATTTTATTTCCAGATATAAATAAATAAAATTGACAATGCAATAACACCGCCAAAAAAGTAAAGCGCATAGTTTTGTACTTTACCCGATTGCAATCCTTTAATCGCTGCTGAAATTTTTGCTGTTGTATTGGCTAATAACAACATAAAGCCATCTACAATATTTCGGTCGGCCCAAGCAATTGGTTGTCCGATTAATGGGAAAACAATTTTCTTAGTAATAAACAAATACAATTCATCTACATAAAACTTTTTGTAGGCAGCGCTGTAAAAGCCACCAAATAGGGCAACCGCTTTATCTGATTTTGCATTTTGCGTTTTATAAAAACTAGCCGATAGTAAAATAGCCATGATCGATAATGCGACAGGGGCAATCGAGAATACCAAATCAATATGTGTTTCTAATGCCAATCCATCGGAAGTGATGAATTGAGAGAAAGGAATAAATCCAACACCTATTGCACATGCAGTTAATATAAGTAATGGCAGTTTCATGGTCCAAGTGCCTTCGCCATGATCGTGCGCATCATTATGACCATCAATATGGTGCGCTTTTGCTGCGGCATCCTTGCTCCAGAAAATATTAAAATACAAACGGAACATATAAAAACTTGTCAATGCAGCAGTAAATAGCGCTACACCATAAATCAATTTATTCTCATGGAATGCAGCCGTTAAAATTTCTTCCTTACTAAAAAATCCTGCAAAAGGAGGGATACCTGCAATCGCTAAGCAAGCAATTAAAAAAGCAGCATGTGTAATGGGCATTAATTTTCTTAAGCCACCCATATCTTTCATTTCATTACTATGAACCATATGTATCACCGACCCTGCACCTAAGAATAATAAACTTTTGAAAAAAGCATGGGTAAATAAATGAAACATGGAAGCCATATATCCCAATCCTGCTTCACCGCCATTTTTTGAAATGCCTAAAGCAAACATCATGTAACCAATTTGCGACATCGTGGAATAAGCCAGAACACGTTTAATATCTGTTTGTGTACAAGCTATCACTGCTGCAAGTAAGGCAGAAAATGCGCCTACATATGTGACAATCGTTAAAGCAGCTTCGTCCATGGAAAACACAGGAAATAAACGAGCCACTAAATAAACACCTGCAACCACCATGGTTGCAGCGTGGATTAATGCAGATACTGGTGTTGGCCCTTCCATAGCATCTGGTAACCAAATATGTAAAGGGAACATAGCCGATTTTCCTGCGCCACCCATAAATATTAAAGTTAAACCCCAAGTAAGCATACTTGCACCTAAAAAGCTAGCACTTGTGATGCTTAAAAATTCAGGGGACTGCGCCGAGGTTAATTTTTCAATCAATAATCCAATGTCTAAAGTGCCTCCATAAAAGCCCATAATTAAAATACCAATCAAAAATCCTAAATCAGCAAAGCGGGTTACAATAAATGCTTTTTTGGAAGCAGCCACTGCAGATGGTTTATTAAAGTAGTACCCAATTAATAAAAAGCTAGATACACCTACCAATTCCCAGAACATGTATACTTGGAAAATATTAACCGATAATATTAAACCCAACATAGAGAAGGTAAATAAAGATAAGAATGCATAATAAGTAGCAAATCTTTCTTCGCCTTTCATATAACCCAAGCTAAATACATGCACCATTAAGGAAACCGATGTAACTACAATTAACATCATGACTGAAATAGGATCTACAATGATGCCCATGTCAATAGATACATTGGGGCTAAACTGCAACCAAGTATATTTTAAAGCAATTATTTTTTGATACACCCCATTTACTTTTCCGTCTACAAAAAAGTATTGTTTCGCCGCAACAAATGACAACACCGTTGAGGTAAGTAAGGAGGCAGTTCCAATAATACCTGCAGTTTTTGCAAAATGCTTGCGTCCAAATAATCCCAATAACACAAATGTGATAAGGGGCAGTAATGGAATCCAAAGTATATATAAGTAGTTTGACATAATAATTAAAATTTCATTTCAGTGGCATCGTCAACATCAATGGATTGGTGACTACGATATAAATTAATAATAATAGCAATCGCCACCGCAGCTTCGGCAGCAGCAATGGTGATGATAAATAAAGAAAAAAACAAACCATCTAATTTATCAGGGAACAAGTATTTGTTAAATGCTACAAAATTAATATTCACGCTATTCAACATAAGCTCAATGGACATGAGCATGGTAATTAAATTTCTTCTCGTAAACAATCCATACATGCCAATGAAAAACAAAGCGGTACTAACGAAAAGAATATGGGTTAAGGGTACTTCGTTCATGATATTAATCCTCCTTTTTGTTTAAGTGAACAATAGTTGCTTCTGTTGGTTTCATCGCGATAACAATACAGCCCACCATCGCTGCTAATAGTAACATACTCACTACTTCAAACGGTAAAATAAAACCATGCGATGTGGTGCTTAGCATTTGCATGCCTATTTCATCCACACTGGGATTAAAAGGGGCTGCTGAAATATTATTAAATCCGTAATGATTGATTAAATTAAAAGTGAATCCTGTTCCAAATAAAGCAGCTAGTGCAGAAAATATCATTTTGCTGGTGGCAGGTTTGGCCATTTCCTTACCCGATTGTTGGGTTAAAAATATAGAGAAGATAATTAACACCACAATACCTCCTACATAAACTACAATTTGAATGGCTGCTATAAACTCCACCTGCATCCAAAAATAAAGTGCAGCGATGCCCACCAATGAAAATAATAACCAGATGGCGGAACGAAATATTTTAAGTGTGGTCACTGCTAAAATTGCGGCGCCCAATATGAGTGCAGCAATGGCGTAAAATATAATAGTTGATGTATTCATTATTCTATTCCCTCCCTTATTTTAGATCCTGGTTGATTTAATACTTTGGTTAATTTGGTTCTGTCAAATACACTGTGCTCAAAATTAGGCGCCATTTTAATGGCATCACTTGGACAAGCAACGATACATAAATTACACATCGTACATAGTTCAAGTCGATATACTAATGCATCAATTGCTTTTTTCTTTTTTCCTTCAGGGGAAGTTTCAAATTTGGTCACCACTTTAATGGTACCATTTGGACAAGCTAATTCACAAGCAGTACAACCCGTACAGGTATGTTCGTTGTTGGCATCATGTGGCATCACTACTTCACCCTTAAATCGATCCGACATTAATAAGGTCGCACGGTTATCAGGATATTGCTCAGTTATAATTTCTTTGGAATGCGTAAAGTAATAACCTGTTTTGCGCATGCCTTTTAATAAGGAGGTTACACCGGTTAAAACATCTGTTATATATTCTTTCAAAAACATATTTCTAATCGGTAATAAATATTTCCATTCTAAATTCAATAATTGATCCACACGTAATCTTGGGAAGGTCCATCTAAACCACATGATTAAAAAGATGAGGAAAAATGTTTTTCCCATAAACCAAACCGAGGAAGGGATATAATCCATGATGTGGTTGAAGGCTTCCCAGTTGCCAATATGCAGTGGCATCCATCCGCCAAAAAATAAAGTAGCACCAATGGCACAAACAATAAAGATGTTGATGTATTCTGCTAAAAAGAACAAGGCAAAACGCATACCTGAATATTCCGTATGAAAACCTGCGGTTAATTCTGATTCTGCTTCTGCTAAATCGAAGGGCGCGCGATTGGTTTCGGCAGTAACAGCTATAATGTAAAGTACAAATGCAATGACTGCAGGAATATGACCTTTGAAAATCCACCAACCATTTTGTTGTGCGTTTATAATTTCAGAAATTTGTAGGCTACCTGTTAAAACCACAATGGTTAACACTGCAAAACCTGCAGATAATTCGTAACTCACAATTTGCGCGCCGCTGCGCATCGCACCTAATAAAGAATATTTATTATTACTTGCCCAGCCCGCCATTAAAATGCCGATCACAGATAAAGAGGAAACGGAGCTTATATAAAGTACCCCAATATTAATATCCCAAATTTGAAAGTTTTTTGCAAAGGCAATTGGGGCTAATAATAACATACCTACCATCATTACCACAAAAGGAGCTAGGTTAAATAAAAATTTATCTGCTTTGTCGGGCGTTAACCCTTCCTTCATAATCAATTTTAGCGTATCTGCTACTGTCTGAAACATACCACCGGGTCCAACACGGTTTGGCCCAAGGCGGATTTGTATATGCGCTGCAACTTTACGCTCCATGAGTACGAGTACCAAACCTAATATGGCAAATAAACTAATGGACAATAAAATTACAATCACACATTCAATAGCCAAAGCCATCGTGGGATTAAACTTCATCAATAACCAATCTTGAACATTGGTCGTAATTCCTTCTAAACTAAACATGCGTTACTGTTTTTATATAACAAACAATTCTATCTTTCTATTATCTATCAATATCTGGTATCACTAAATCCAATGTACCCATGCTCGCCATTAAATCACCAATCTTACTTCCAACAGAAATGTGATTTAATACGGATAAGTTTGAAAACCCAGGAGACCTGAATTTAATTCTGTGAGGCGTGGTTCCACCCTCGCTCACTACATACACACCAAATTCACCTCTGGCAGTTTCCACCCTTGTATAAAATTCACCCTTCGGTAATTTCAACACATTTTTTGTTTTACCTACAAAATCGCCTTCTGGAATATTGTCAATTAATTGTTCAATGATGCGAATAGATTGATTCATTTCTTTACCATAGGAAATAGCATCTTCTGCACTTAATATACCCACCCCTTTGGTTCTGCTTTGAAAAATAACATTGTTGGTGACTAAATCTTCGTATTCTGTTACCTTGGATTTGAATTGGGTAATGAATGCTTTTACCTTTTTTTGAAAATCAGGATGAATATCATACATCAAGCCGCCTGGAACAATATAATTCATGGTTAATCTTGCACCGCAAGTATCTTCCATAATATCCGTAATCATTTCTCTTTCTCTAAATGCATAAAAAAATGGCGTAAAAGCACCTAAGTCCATCGCCATAGCACCCAGCCATAATTCATGGGATGCAATACGCGTTAATTCACTCAAAATAACACGCACATATTTTGCGCGATCTGGAACTTCAATTTGCATTCCTTTTTCCACTAATAAAGCACAGCCTAAATTATTTATATGTGAGGATAAGTAATCCATTCGGCTGGTCACATATATAAATTGACGATAAGTTAAACTCTCGCACATTTTTTCAATGGAGCGGTGGATATAACCTAAGTGTGGCTCGATTTTTTTGATCGTCTCTCCATTTAAGGTAACCACCAAGTGAAGTACACCATGCGTTGCAGGATGTTGCGGTCCCATATTGATGACTAATTCTCCATCCGCACCTAACTCACTAGTATCTTTTATTATTTCGGTTTGATTGTACATGTGCCTATTATAATTTTATCATGTTGATAGGATCTTCAAAATCTTTTCTGATACACCATAGTTAAATGTGTTTTAAAATCAACACAGGTTAAACAAAACAAATAATTCATTTGCATTTTTCCATTGCGTAATGCTATCATCAAAGGTTTTAATTCTTCACCGGTCACCATAATATTCAACCATTCGCCTGTTTCATCAAAGGTGGCTGCAGGTGCAAGGGTAGTGATGTATTCTTTTATTTCTTCGTTCGTCATTGTTATAAATTAATTGCTGTTTAAAACTTTTCGTGCTTGAGAGATTTGTATTTTTAAAATCATCTTTCAAATGCGGCATCCTATTTTTTACCCTTTAAATTCGCCTCTGATTTGTTCACGGGTCATGCCTAATTTAATTTTTTCTTGTAAAGAAATTAAAGAGTGCAATAAAGCTTCAGGGCGTGGCGGACATCCAGGAATGTATACATCCACTGGTATAATATGATCAGCGCCTTTCACGACAGAGTAAGTGTTGTAAAAAAATGGACCGCCACTAATCGCACAGGCACCCATCGCAATAACATACTTAGGATCGGCCATTTGATCATACAATCTTTTTAATACCGGTGCCATTTTATTTACGATGGTACCTGCAATAATAATTACATCGGCTTGACGCGGTGAAGCCCTGGCTACTTCAAAACCAAAGCGCGAAAAGTCGTATTTGGCGGAAGCAGTGGACATCATTTCAATACCGCAACAGCTTGTTGCAAAAGATAATGGCCATAGGGAATTGGAGCGTGCCCAATTGATAATACTATCAAATGTACTTACCACAATGCCACCACCTGGTGTGTCATGAACGATACCTGGAAAAGGTTCGTTACCAGCAATTTTTTCTTTTAACTCCATTTTAATGCTCCTTTTTTATGGGCGTATAAAAAGCCCATGAATAAAATAAATATGAAAACAATAATTTCAATTAAAGCAACCATTCCTACTTTTTTTACAACCACTGCCCATGGATATAAAAAAACCAATTCCACATCAAAAATTAAAAATAACAATGCGAATAAATAATAACCTACATTGAATTGATGCCAAGGAGAAGAATCAGTAGGGATACCACATTCGTAGGCTTGCCCTTTTTGTGCATTTTTACTTCCCTTAACAAAAATTTTCCCAACTAAAATGCCGCCTGCAGAAAATGCAATAGCAGCTACAAGTAAAGCAATCAATGATATCGCACCCATAGGAGATGAATTATTAATGGTTGGAAAATTACAACTAAATTCCAATAAAATGGATTGTAAACAAGTGACGATTGTCAGTTATTGTGAAGCTTTTAAAATATGTTTATAACTACTGCCTAATTCTTAATAAATTTATTTTTGAATCAATAGGAGAAAGAAATTTATGAGTATAAAATGAATTTCGGATTGTCTTTTTTTTCAAAAAAAACTAAAAAATTTTCAAAAATAATTTAGCAAAATACAAAATAATGAGTATCAATATTTGCCAGGTTGGTCGTTTTTTGAGACCTATTTTTAGCTTTTTGACCTAAAACAAAGTTTGCTGATCAATGGGATGATCGGCTGCTTCATGTTAAATATTTTAGATGAAAGGCAATATTTTAGTAGCACAAAAGTTGTGATTTACCTCATCATCCCCCGCTTCCGAAAGTTCCACCAAATTGACCAAAAATGTTAAAATCTGTTGTTATAACCTGAATTTAAGCTAATACATAATTTAAATACATTATATGTAATGTATTGTTTATTAGTCTTATTAAAATTTAATGTTATTTAATTATTAATGTTTTAGAATATTTTCTTAACGTTTTGTTAATGCGCGTCTAATTTTAATATATATTTATTGCGTCGTATTAATTAATAAATTTAAAAATCTGATTATGAGAAAACTACTATACACATTCGTTGTGTTATTTTCCATGAGTTTAGCTGCTAATGCGCAGGTCAGAACTCTAAAAGGAAAAGTAGGTGATCAAAATTCGGCCCCTTTACAAGGAGTGACGGTGAGATTACAAGGAAAAGCTGATTTTCTTTTATTTTCATCAGTTGGCTTTAGAACCGAAAGGATCAAAGTAACTGCAGCTGGAACTTTAAATGTGACTTTAACTGAACAAGTTAATATCATGGATGAGGTTGTTGTAACTGCGGGTGGTGTGAAAACAAAAAGAAAAGAAATTGGAACTACTAGTTCCATTATTAAAGCGGAATCTTTAGTGGCTGGTAAATCAACAAGTATCGCTGGAGGTTTACAAGGTAAAGTTGCTGGATTACAAGTAAGTAATACAGGTGGCGGTATCAATCCTAACTTCAGGTTAGTATTGAGAGGTCAACGTTCTTTAACTGAAGACATCGTTGTCTTGAACGGTTCTGGTGCGGCTGCCTTGTATGGTTCTCAAGCATCTAACGGTGCCTTGATCGTAACTACTAAAAAAGGTAAAAACGGTGTTACTCAAGTAGGTTTCTCACAAACAACTACCGTTGAAAGCGTTGCTTTCTTCCCTAAAATTCAAGAAAGATTTGGTGCGGGTGGTAGCGGTTATGGTGTTGACTTACAAGGTTTCGGTAATTTCTCTTATTTAGAGAACCAATCTTATGGACCTGCTTTTGATGGTTCAAAGCGTCCTTTAGGACCCCCATTAGCGGATGGTTCTCAGGATTCAACTTACTATCAATTTTATCCTGGTCATAATGATTTCTGGAACCAAGGTTTAATTAATCAAACTGATTTCAACGTTTCCAATGGTGATGCAAATTCAACCATGTATTTTTCTGCACAATATGTTGGTCAATCAGGTACAACACCTGGTGACTTATATAATCGTTCAAACGTGCGTTTAAATGGAACAAGAAGAATCGGTAATACAATTAACTTGTCTTACAGTACTTCTTATACACAAAACAGATATGATATCACTACTGCAACTGGAAGTATGTATGACCAAATGTTAAACATGCCAGTGAACGTTGATATTACACGTTATAAGGATTGGCAAAATGATAAGTTTGCAAATCCAAATGGTTTCTACAACCCATGGTATCCAAACCCTTATTTCACTGCTGCCAATAACCGTTCTGCAACTAGAAACGATTATTTAACTGCGAATGTGGAATTAAAGTTTACACCAGTTAAAGGTTTAGATTTCGTAGCACGTCAAGGTATTACTACCCGTAACTATTCTAACAAGAATACAACTGGTGCCTTTAAGTTTACTGATTATGCAAAGCATACGGACGCAAGTTCTAAGTCTGATATTGCAGCATCAGTTTCTGATGGTATGGGCTATTCTACACAATTATTAACAGATTTCTTTACACAATACAAAAAGACAATTTCAGACTTTAGTTTGAACGTAATCTTAGGTGGTCAATGGAAACAAGACCAATCAAAAGGTATTAATGTAAGTGCAAATGGTTTAGTTGTTCCAGGTTTATTTAACGTAAACAATGGAGTAGGTACACCAGGTGCAAGTGAATCAAACTCATTGTCTCATTCAATGGGTGCATATAGTAAAGGTACTTTTGGTTACAAAAACTACTTATACTTAACTGTTTCAGGTCGTAAAGACTGGGTTTCAATTCTTGCTCCTGAAAACAGAACTTTCTTTTATCCAGCGGCTGAGATGTCATTTATTGCATCTGACGCCTTTGATTTCTTGAAAAATAGCAGAACAATTAGTTACTTAAAATTAAGAGGTGGTTGGTCTAAAGTAGGTCAAGTAAACTTAGGACCATACGCTTTATTACCAACATTCTCACCAGCAAGTGGTTTCCCTTTTGGAAGTCAAGCAGGTTACACTGTTGGAAATACTTTAGTATCTAACAACTTAAAACCTGAGATTACCAAAGGTTATGAAGTTGGTTTTGATTTAAATATGTTTGACGACCGTTTCACTTCAAATGTGAGTTTCTTCCATACCAATACGACCAATCAAACAGTGAGTACGGGTGTATCTGGAACAACAGGTTTCACAAGTTTAAGAACAAATACAGGTGAAACAATGAGTGAAGGTTTAGAGGTAACAACACATGTAACACCAATCAGATCTAAAGATTGGAATGTAACTGTGGGTGGTATCTATACTTTACTTAAAAACGAAGTAGTTTCCATTAGTGCTGATTTACCTCGTTTAGGTTTAACAGGTTCAGGTGTGGGTTCCTATGCTGTTGCTGGTCAACCTTTCCCAGTAATTATGGGATATGATTATAAGCGTGATGCTTCTGGTCATGTGATTGTAGATGCAAATACTGGTTTACCTACACAATCTGATACTATTTCAAACTTAGGTAATGCGCAAGCAAAACATAAATTAAGCTTGGATGGTAGCATTAAGTACAAAGCATTTACTTTATCATTCTTATTTGAATACCGTGGTGGATACCAAATTTTCAACCAAATTGGACCAGGTATGGATTGGTCAGGTACAGGTTGGAGAACTGCGTTATACGATCGTAAGCGTTTTGTATTCCCTAATTCAGTTATTGCTGATCCAGCTAATCCTGGTAAGTATGTTACAAATACAAATATCGAAATTGCAAACGGTAACGGTAATAACGGTTTCTGGACAGATGGTATCAACAGAGGGGTAACTTCAAACTATGTTACATCTGCTGATTTCTGGAAGTTAAGAGAATTGTCAATTGCTTATAATGTACCTTCTAAATTATTGGCTAACTCTAAATTCATCAAAGGATGTACAGTGAGTTTACAAGGCCGTAACTTATTAGTGTGGATGGCGCCGGATAACTATTATACTGATCCAGAATATAGCAGTGCTGGTAGCACGAGCAATGGTATCGGTTTGAGTGGTTATGAAACGCCTCCGTCAAGATATTATGGTGCAACAGTATCATTTAAATTCTAAACGGAATCATTATAACAAATCAAATACACTCTTTAGCTGAGTGTTCGACTAAAAAGTGAAATGATAAAAAATATGAAAAATATGAAAAATATAACCGCAATAATTCTTTCAGGAGTGATGCTATTAGCCACATCCTGTAATAAGTATTTGGATATAAATACAGATCCAAATAATGCGACTTCTGCATCTGCAGAATTAATTTTACCACAAGCATTGAACTACACTGCAGGTATGATTAGCTCCTTTAACAACTATGGTGTTCAAGTTGGGGGTTATGGTGCTAACGCAGGTGGTTACGGTGGTTTTGGTACTTCCATTACTTACAACTTTACAACTTCTGAATATTCAGGATTGTTTAGTTCTTCTTATGATTTATTGAATGATTATCAAACCATCATCAATAAAACTGCAGGAGATGCAAACTACAATTATTTTAATGCAGCTGCTAACATTATGAAAGCATTGCATTTTCAATTGTTAGTAGATACTTATAATGACGTTCCATATATGGATGCATTACAAGGGTCAAAAAAATTATCACCTACTTATACCGATGCAAAAGTGATTTACAAATCAATTGCTGATTCATTAGATGCGGCAATTGCTAAAATAAACGCTGGCGCTGCAAACACGAATGTGGTTCCATTAGGATCTGCTGATATCATGTTTGGTGGTAACACAACTAGCTGGAAAAAATTAGCCAATACCATTAAATTAAGAATTTTAGTGCGTGGTAATGGTAAAGTAACTTTCTCCAACAGTACATTTAGTAGTGATGGCTTCTTAACTACAGATGCTTTAATTAATCCAGGTTACACACGTGATAACGGTAAGCAAAATCCTAAGTGGAATACTTGGGGATGGGGTTATACTGGTTCTTCAGGAACAAAATCTTGGATGCCATCTACCTTCTCTAAAACATTCTATGATGGTATTAAGTTAACCGACAATGGTCGTGGTAAAGCAGTTTACTATCAATTCCCTACTACACCAACCAACCAATTAGGTTTTGAAGGTGTGAGTGTGGTTTCTTCACCAGAAGGTACATTTTGGTTCCCTAGTACTTCAAGAGTAGGAACTTCTGCTGGTAATTCAGTGGGTGTTTTAAAAGGACCAAATGCAGGTTTACCAGTTATTACTGCTTCTGAAAGTTATTTCATTCAAGCAGAAGCTGCTTTGAAAGGAATTATTTCTTCAACAACAGCCGCAGCAGCATTTAGCAATGGTATCACTGCTTCATTTAAATATTTGTATACTTTGCCTGACGGTTCTGTTTCAGGTAATCCAACTGCTGATGCAGCCACTTATTTAACTGATAATCCTTCAAGCTATTTAGTTAACTACGGTTTAGCTACTTCAGATGCACAAAGATTAGAAGCCATCATCACGCAAAAGTGGGTTGCTTTAAATTTTGTAAATAGTGATCAATCATGGAATGACTATCGTCGTACTTTATATCCTAAATTAGTAAATACACCAGGTGCAACTGCATTTCAAACATTTGCTTCTAGAGTATCTGAAAGTACAAGACCTGATAAATTACCTACGCGTGTTTTATATCCAGCGAGCGAAGGCTCTTATAATACAGCGAACGTACCTAAAGGTATTTCACCATTTAGCTCACTTATTTTCTGGGCACAATAAAATTTAAATTTTTAAAAAATGAAAAATATAAAAATCTTAATGCTTGGTGTATTGATGATCTCTCTTTCTTCTTGTTTGAAGGAAGGAGTGATGAATACGGATCCAAACTATGCAAGTAACGTAATTGAGCTTGCGAATACAGGAGATAATGTAACTACTTCAGGAATACAAGGGTATTACTCTGATTTAGGTTCTGTTGCTGCTGGTGCAAGTAAAACATTCAACATCAACGTCCATTATACTGGACCAGGTAATGCACCTGCTGATGTTGTTGTAACCCTTGCTTCAGATGCTGCTACATTAGCTGCTTATAACACAAAAAATGGTAGTGCAAAAGTGATACCTCCTGCTTCAGTAGTGAGTTTCCCTACTTCTGTAACTATCAAAAAAGGTACCAACCAAACAACCGTTGAAGCTAAAATTACCGTTACTGCTGAGTTCAATTTTAACGCAGCTTATGCTGTACCAGTTAAAATAACACAAGTATCCAATGGTATCATTAGTGGTAACTACGGTAATGCAGTTTATTCATTTGGTGTTCGTAACTCTTATGATGGTGCTTATACAGTTACAGGTACAATGGTAGATGCTGCAAACAGCGGTATCACTGGACGTTATCCAATGAGCGTTGGCTTGGTAACAAGTGGTGCGAATACGGTACGTTTGTATGATAATGCAATTGGCGGTGTTTATCACTCTATTTTAAGTGGTACTTCTACAAGTTATTATGGTGCATTTGGTGTTGAATTCACTATTGATGCATCTAACAAAGTAACTAAAGTGGAGAATGTATACGGTCAACCATCATCTAATGGTCGTTCTGCTGAGATTGATCCTTCTGGAGCTAACTCATGGGATCCAGCGACTAAGACATTAAAAGTTAAATATTGGATGAATCAGCCAAGTGTTATTGCTGGTCACCGTGTTGCTTTTGATGAAACTTTCAAATATGTAGGAGTTAGATAATATTCTAATATCGCTTTATAAAAGAGTCCCTCTCCGATTTATCGGAGCGGGACTCTTTTTTTTGTACCTTTATTTTTTAGAAACAACTTGATGATTAAATTTTATACTATGAAAAAGCTAATTTTTATACTTGCCATTTTAGTGAGTCAATTTGTAAATGCGCAAAACACCGTTTGGCGTAAAATGAGAATTGCACCTACCTTGGTTGAAAATTACGAATCGGATAAAGCGAATAAAAAATTAAAATTGGGTGAATGCTTTATAGTGAATAGTGCGAATCGTGAGTTGGCGAGAGGAATGTATAAAAATGGATTAAAGGATAGTATCTGGAATTATTTTAGTCAAAATAGTGATTTGATTCAAGTGTATGATTTTACCAATAAAAAATTAATTTATAATATACCTGATGTATCATCCATTGTAAAACAAAGATCGGTGATTGATACTACCGGTTATGTGAATGCTAAAGTGGTTGCGCCTGTGAAAATCGGGGGGCTTGATTATGGTTTTTACCTATTGTACAACCAACGTAATTTACCACAAGGTGCAAAGGATCAAAAGGAAGACATTCTAATGGAATATATTTTTGATGTTTCCGCCACTGGGAAATTGGAAGATTTTAATATAAAATATACTTCCACTTTTTATAATGCAGATTTTAAACAATCTATTAAGGATTTACACGGCGATGCTTATGAATTTATTCCAGCCAGCATAAATGGTAATCCCGTAAAAAGTAAATTGGTGTATCAAATCATGTTATACATTAGTCAGGCAAGGGATAGAGGCACTTATAACGTGCCTACGCAGAAGTTTTAATCCAATTTTACAGCCGAAATCTTTAGCATAAAAAAGCCCCTTAGAGAACTAAAGGGCGATTTTCGATTGCTTGCTTGTATGGGTAAACCAAACCACATATACAAGCACAAAGGTAGCATTGTATCCAATGCCCATTTAATAACTTATTGTTAAATGTGATGAGGGTTCTCTGCTTATTTGTTTGGGTATACGCGTAAGGCCTGTTCAAGGCAATCCATGGCCAAATTAATGTCATTTTCGTTTAAAACATAGGCAAGCCTTACTTCATTCAAGCCAAGTCCTGGTGTTGTGTAAAATCCGCTACCTGGGGCCAACATGATGGTGGCATTGTTGTGCCTGAAACTAGTCAATAGCCATTGGCAAAAATCGTCAGTATTTTTAACAGGAAGTTGTGCCATTGCATAAAATGCACCACTAGGAATTGGGCAATACACCCCTTCCATTTTTGATAGTCGATTCATTAATACATCACGCCTATTTTTATATTCTTCTCTAGTTTCGTCAAAATAATTAGCGGGTAATCCTAGTGCAGCCTCGGCAGCAATTTGTTCCAAGGTGGGTGGACTTAATCTTGCTTGTGCAAATTTTTTTTACTAAAAGTATCAATCATAATTACACGGTCGGCTACACCTTGCAGTGTTAAAGTACTTTTCACATTTCCTTCATAACTAAATTCAGTATACGCTTCATCAGAAAATAAGTACAAGTCTTTTTCTTTGATTAAATCTCTTATTTGTAATAATTCAGATTCGCTATAAACATATCCAGTAGGATTGTTCGGGTTACAAATAAATATGCCTTTAGTTCTAGGGGTAATCTTTTCTTGAAAGGATGCAATGGGTGGTAATGCAAATCCATTTGTAATACTAGATGTTATTGGGATAATATGAATACCTGCGGCCATCGCAAAGCCAATATAGTTTGCATAAAATGGTTCTGGTACGATAATTTCATCACCCTCATCCAAGCAGGCCATAAATGCAAATAAGATGGCTTCACTTCCGCCAATAGTAATTAATACATCTTCATAGTTAACATCCATGCCTTTGCTGATGTAGTACGCTGCTAGTTTTTTTCTTAAACTTAAAATACCACGGCTATCAGTATATTCTAAAACTTTTAAATTCGCATGCTGCACCGCTTCCATCATGATATGGGGCGTTTCAATATCAGGTTGTCCAATATTTAAATGATACACTTGTACGCCTTCTTTTTTTGCTGCATCTGCGAAGGGCGCTAGTTTTCGAATAGGAGAGGAAGGCATTTGAATGCCTCGTTTACTAATTTGTATCATTGAAACAAAGATAGTCTTGTACACTATAATAAAAAAGCGTCCCGAGCAATCGGGACGCTTTTAATTTTGAATAATACCAAGTGTTCGTTATTATTCAAATGAAACTTTTTTATTCAGTATGCTTGGTTGAATGAATTAATTTTTAATTCACTTCACCTTCAATGGTTAATTCTGTCGGTACTTTAACACCCGCAAATTTAACGGTTACCTTCTTTTTAAAAGCACCTGTTGCAGGCGCGGTATACGTAATTTTAATAGTTCCTTTTTGACCTTTTAAAATGGGCTTTTGATTGTATTCAGGTTGTGTACATCCGCATTCTGCATTGGCAAATTCAATGACTGCAGGTTTTGCATCATTGTTGGTAAAGTTAAAGATGACTGATTTGTGTACACCTTGTTTTATTTTTCCATAGTTGTGACTTAATTTATCAAATTGCACGCCTGTTTGTGCCATACTCGTGAATGATATTAATAAACCAAGAAATAGTGATTGTAATTTCATAATTGAAAAATTTAAAGTAATGATAATGAGAAGCGCTAAAAATGAATTGTTGTATAAGAATAAAAGGAATTGAAAAGTGCACCTAATATTTTATTGTTTATTTGGGCTATTAATGATAGGAGCTGCTGGTGCATTGGTAATGGCAACGCCTTCCCCTGCAAATTGTGTTTGCTTAATTAATCCGTTTGAAAATTCAAGTGTGGTAGCGCGTGTAAATGTTCCCATGGCACTTCCGTTAAAGGTGATTTGTACTTGTCCAACTTTACCAGGTGCAATTTTTTCATTGGGTTTAAAATTGGGGGTTGTGCAACCACAACCTGGACGTGCATTCACTAAAGTGATGGTGTCCTTGCTGATATTAGTAAATTCAATGGTATAAGTAGCTGGTTTACCAAAGCTTATTTTACCAAAGTCAAAATTTTCATTTTTGAACTTTAATAACTGATCAATATTTGCTGTTGTTTGTGCTGAAATTGAACTGCAAATGCCAAAAACTAGGCTTAAAACAAGGAGTGATTTTTTCATAAAATAAGGGTTGAAATGGGGCTTTGTTAGGTGTAAATTTATCAAAAAATAGGGAATTAAATGATTTTATCTAATTCTTGGTTTTTTATGCTTTTTGCCCCCTATTTTTGCTGTATGGAATCCACCCTTGATCCTGTTTTAACACCTGAAATGCTTTCTTTTGAAGCGTTTAAAAAATCTGTATTGGAGGATTACCGAATTGCCCTTATGAGTAGGGAAGTAAGTTTACTTGGTCGACGCGAAGTTTTAACAGGAAAAGCAAAATTTGGGATTTTTGGAGATGGTAAAGAAATTGCCCAAGTCGCACTAGCAAAATTTTTTCAAAAAGGTGATTTTAGAAGTGGCTATTATAGGGATCAAACTTTGATGTTTGCCATGGGCACTTCCAATGTGGAAGATTATTTTGCGCAGTTATATTCTGATGTAGAAAATGATCCTTATAGTGGCGGAAAAAATATGAACGCGCATTTTGCAACTGCATTTGTTAATGAAAAGGGGGAGTGGCATGATTTAGTAAATCGATTTAATATATCTGCAGACATTGCACCCACCGCAGGTCAAATGGCAAGAGCTTTAGGCTTAGCATATGCATCTAAATGTTTTAAACAGTCAAAACACAAGGATTTATTTTCAAATTTATCTAATGATGGAAACGAAGTTTGTTTTTGCACCATTGGTGATGCAAGTACTTCTGAAGGACAATTTTGGGAAGTGATTAATGCCGCGGGTGTTTTACAAATTCCCTTGGCCATTTTTGTATATGATGATGGATATGGAATTTCGGTGCCCACTAAGTTGCAAACAACCAAGGGTTCAATATCTGAAGCTTTACAAGGCTTGCAAAAAGAAACCAATACCAATGGCATTAAAATTTTTACTGTAAAAGGTTGGGACTATGCAGCATTGTGTGAAGTATTTGAACTAGGCATCACCTATACAAGAAATACACATGTACCAGTTGTTTTTCATGTGCAGGAATTAACGCAACCACAAGGACATTCCACCAGCGGAAGTCATGAAAGATATAAATCAACGGAACGTTTGCAATGGGAGCGGGAGTGGGATGGTATAAAAAAAATGAGGGAATGGTTATTGTTGAATGAATTAAGTAATGAGCCCGATTTGCAAATTTTTGAAGCGCAAGTAAAACAAGCAGTTCGAGATGCAAAATTAAGGGCTTGGAATAAATATATCGCACCCATTAATGAAAAACTAAAGCAAGGGGTTGCATTGGCCTATCAAGGATTAAGTCAAGATGATTTATTAATAGCGCAACAATTAACACAGGAGTTAATTTCAAATAGGGAGCCTTTAAAAAGAGATATTTTCAGAGCACTTCATTTAGTGCTTGAAAAAATACCTAATCATCCCAATAAAAATGGGGTGCTTGAATTTTTATCCAACTATCATACTGAGCAAGCGCCTTACTATAGTAAAAATTTATACAATGAAGGTCCAAAGAGCACATTAAATGTTGCAGGCGTCCCTGCAATCATTAATGCAGATGCGACTACTTTGAATGGCTATGAAATTTTGAATCATTATTTTGATGAATTGTTTACATCCAATCCTTTGGTATATGCATTTGGTGAGGACTTAGGAAATATTGGGGACGTAAATCAAGGCTTCGCTGGCTTGCAAATTAAGCATGGTGCTGATCGTATATTTGATACTGGTATTCGCGAGCAATCTATTATGGGGCAGGCACATGGCATGGCCATGAGAGGCTTAAGGCCGATCGCTGAAATCCAATACCTTGATTATTTATTATACGGATTACAAACATTAAGTGATGATGTTGCAACGTTGCACTATCGCAGTAATGGTTTGCAAAGTAGTCCGGTAATTATCCGTACCAGAGGCCATCGATTGGAAGGAATATTTCACAGTGGCTCTCCGATGGGTGTTATCATTAATGCTTTAAGAGGCATGTATATATGTGTGCCAAGAAATATGGTGCAAGCAGTAGGCATGTATAATACGTTACTTGCCGGTAATGATCCTGCTTTATTAATTGAGTGTTTGAATGGCTATCGTTTAAAGGAACAAATGCCTACAAATTTAATGTCCTTTAAGGTGGCTTTAGGCGTGCCTGAAATCATTAGAGAAGGAAATGATATCACAATCGTTTCTTATGGTTCTACTATTCGTATTATTGAAGATGCAGCGCTTAGATTGGCAGAAATGGGTATTGATTGCGAAATCATCGATGTACAAACCTTATTACCATTTGATATTCATCATCAAATATTGGCATCCTTGAAGAAAACAAATCGGATTGTATTTGTAGATGAAGATGTGCCAGGTGGAGGAAGTGCTTATATGTATCAACAAGTACTTGAAGTGCAAGGCGGCTATAAGTGGTTAGATGCAACAGCACGTACCATTAGTGCAAAAGCACACCGTCCAGCTTATGCAAGTGATGGGGATTATTTTTCCAAACCGAATACGGAAGAAATTATAGAGAAGATCAAAGAGATAATTGCAGAGTAGCCTTAAGATTTTAGGGAGGACTATTAATTATTTTTACTTAAGGAATAGCCTTCTAATTTTTGTGTGTGCTCCAGTGAGCCTAATCTAAATTTCACAGCCACCTTTGTTTGTTTTTGCAAGGCTCTTTCCATGTTACAAAAAAATCCAGTTTGCGTTGTATAAAAGTTGGGTGCTACTTTTGTTTCTGCACTAATTCTAAAATACCTATTTTTTAATCCTACCGTATCCTTCAATGGATGTATAGCATTGAAGTTGAGAAGGCAGGTAGATAATAGAATATTTAATATACTGGACATTTATTTTTATTGCACTTTTTTATATTTTAAAATAAAAAGTGGGATAAACTTACCCCATGTTGTGGAATACTTTATTGACATCTTCGTCTTCTTCTAATCTTTCAATTAGTTTACTGACATCCTCTGCTTGTTCATCTGTTACTGGCACAGTGGTGGTGGGGATCCATTCAAGCTGTGCACTCAATGGTTGAATATTTTTATCCTCTAATGCTTTTTGTAAATTTCCGAAATCAGTAAACGCGCATCTTAAAACGATAATTGCATTCCCATTGTCATCATTACTTTCTCCCAATTCATCCAAGCCGTGGTCAATTAATTCTAATTCCAAATCATCCATGTTTACACCTTCTGGGCTTAAATTAAACACGCCCATTTTTTTAAACTGAAAACTCACACTTCCACTATTGCCTAATGCACCATGCCCTTTGTTAAAATGACTTTTCACATTGGCCACAGTTCTCACGTGATTGTCGGTAGCAGTTTCCACTAACAAAGCAACGCCATGCGGCGCATAACCTTCGTATAAAATTTCCTCATAGTTGCTCGTATCTTTACCCATGGCACGCTTAATAGCGGCTTCCACTCTATCCTTAGGCATACCTACACTTCGTGCGTTTTGATAACATCTTCTTAAGGCAGGATTGTCATCTGGATTAGGGCCACCTGCTTTCACAGCAATTACAATCTCTTTACCGATTCGGGTAAATTGTTTCGCCATACGATCAAAACGCTTGAACATGGTGGCTTTACGAACTTCAAATATTCTTCCCATAGTAGTATGTTATTGAGGTCTGCAAAAATAAGCTAAAAAAATAATCCCCCCGAGTACTCGAGGGGATTATTATAAATTATGCATCAATGGGGATTAGCCATTTAATTTACTATGCTTACGGCCATAAAGGAAGTAAACCACCAAGCCTAAGGCCATCCAGGCAAAGGCCACCTTCAATGTTTGTGCATCTAGTGCAAAGATCATTGCCAAGCAAATAAGCGCTCCTAAAATAGGAACCAATGGTACTAAAGGTGTTTTAAATGGTCTTTCCATATCTGGTGATTTGCGTCTTAAAATCCAAATACCTGCACTCACCAACACAAATGCAAACAAGGTTCCGAAGGAGGTCAAATCACCTGCTACATTACCTGGAACAAATGCGGCAAATCCACCCACAAATATGAATAATATCCAGTTTGATTTATAAGGGGTTCTGTATTTAGGATGTAAATCAGAGAATACTTTAGGTAATAATCCGTCATTCGCCATAGAGAAGAATACACGAGATTGTCCCATTAACATGACTAAAATTACTGAGCTAAAGCCAGCTAAAATAGCCACAGTCACTGCTGTTGCCAACCAACCATAACCTGTCATATAAGTTGAAATTGCATAAGCAACAGAAGCTTCACGACCTTTTAAAGGATCCACAAAATCCTTCCAGTTAGCTACGCCAGTTAATACGTGTCCAAATAGGATATATAAAATGGTACATACTACTAATGAACCTAAAATTCCAATTGGCATATCTCTTTTTGGATTTTTTGCTTCCTGTGCAGCTGTTGAAACAGCATCAAAACCAATGAATGCAAAAAACACAATTGCAGCACCACCCAATACACCACCCCAGCCATGCTTGAATGCACCTGAGTAATCTGCAATTACCTTGCCCGCAGCGTCAATGACTGGTGGTTGGTTTGCAGGAATTAAATAAGGCGTATGGTTTTCAGGACGAATAAACTGCCATCCCAAAACAATAAATATAATTACAATCGCCACTTTAATAAACACAATAATTGCGTTTACAATTGCTGATTCCTGTGTTCCTTTAATTAACAATAAGGTTAATAATAATAAAATAACCAATGCTGGTGCATTCATAATACCATGACGTAATATTCCATCCGCTCCGGTCATACTTTCAAAAGGGGAGTGGCTCCATTCATAAGGAATGCTTCCTCCCAGCAGCTTGTTTAAATATTCACTCCAAGCAATGGATACGGTGGCAGCGCCCAAGGCATATTCCATAATTAAAGCCCATCCAATAATCCATGCAACCGTTTCGCCCATAGTTACATATGAATAAGCGTAAGCACTTCCTGAAATAGGAATCATTGCTGCAAACTCAGCATAGCATAATCCTGCAAAAGCGCAACCAATGGCTGCAACAATAAAGGATAATGTAACCGCTGGTCCAGCAGCTTGTCCCGCAGCTGCTGCGGTTCTAACAAATAAGCCAGCGCCAATAATGGCACCAACGCCTAAAGCAATCAAATTACCCGCACCTAGTGTGCGTTTTAATCCTTTTCCACCATCATCTGCCTGTGCTAACATGGCGGACAAATCTTTTTTTCTAAATAAACTCATAGTTATTGATTTCGGTTTTCAATTCAAAAACAAGGTGTTGTTTTTGAGCTAATTGTAATTGAACACAATTTAGATTGGAAAATAGTACTTTTTTCGCAAAAACGCCTTCATTTTTATATAAAATACACCCTTGGATGGGGGTATTTTTTTAGGACTTAAGTCTTATATTGCATTACTAACAATGCTATGAAAAAATCAAATAAACTCACCCTCTATATTGTAGTCGCAATGATTTTGGGTGCAATATTGGGCTACATCATTAATAAAAATTACGATGCGGTTTATATTGAAAAATTTGCCAAAAATATTAAGTTATTAACTACTATATTTTTAAGGTTGGTGCAAATGATTATTGCCCCATTGGTATTTACAACTTTGGTAGTAGGTATTGCAAAACTAGGGGATTTAAAAACCGTAGGTCGTGTGGGAGGAAAAGCCATGCTGTGGTTTATTACCGCATCTTTGATGAGTTTATTAATTGGACTGGTATTGGTTAATATATTTAAGCCAGGATTGGGCATTGATCTAAGCAATGCAGATATGAGTGGTGCAAAAGATGTCATGGGTAAAACCCAAACTTTTAGCATGATCAATTTTATTGAACATGTTTTTCCAAAAAGCATGTTTGAGGCAATGGCTAATAATGAAATATTACAAATTGTTATATTCAGTATCTTTTTTGGCGTAGCCGCGGCTGCCATTGGGGATGCAGCCAAAGGATTTATTAAAGCATTGGAAACAGTTTCTCATATTATTTTAAAAATGGTGGGCTATGTAATGAATTTTGCGCCACTGGGTGTGTTTGGTGCCATTGCCGCAGTGATTGCCACTAAGGGGTTGGCTATTTTTATATTTTATGGTAAATATTTAATGTACTTTTTATTCGGTATCGGTGTTTTATGGGCTGTATTGTTAGGGGTTGGATTTATTATTTTAGGAAAACGCGTACCCTCATTACTAAAACATATCACTTCACCATTAGTCATTGCTTTTAGTACCACAAGTAGTGAAGCGGTGTTTCCGAAATTAACGGAAGAATTAGAAAAGTTTGGATGCAAGGATAAAATTGTATCCTTCATTTTACCTTTAGGCTATTCTTTTAATTTAGATGGCAGTATGATGTATATGACTTTTGCGAGTTTGGCGATAGCACAAGCATATGGCATACATATTGATATTGCAACACAGTTAACCATGTTATTGGTGTTGATGCTCACGAGCAAGGGGATTGCGGGTGTACCTCGTGCCTCCTTAGTGGTTGTTACTGCTACATGTGCTATGTTTAATATCCCGCCTGAAGGCATCGCATTAATTTTACCTATTGATCACTTTTGCGATATGTTTCGATCTGCTACCAATGTATTAGGCAATAGTCTTGCAACCACCGTAGTCAGTAAATGGGAAGGTGCATTAGAAAATCCTACACAAGCATAAAAATATTTTAATGATTACTTTACTTGAACTTTTCCATTGGAGTCAATTACTACAACCGCAATTTTATATTGAGCATGGGGGTTTGTGGTTGTTATTGTTTGTGGTTTTTGCAGAAACGGGATTATTTTTTGGCTTTTTTTTACCAGGGGATAGTTTGCTATTTGTTGCAGGTATTTATAGTGCACCGCTGGTCTCCCAAATTTTTGTTACCGATAACGAGTGGCTTAATTTAGGTATTCTATTTGCTTTTATATCAGTCGCTGGAATATTGGGAAATTATATTGGGTATGCGATTGGGAAAAAGGTGGGTCCTGCTATGTATGATTGGAAGGATAATATATTGTTTAAGAAAAAGTATTTAGTGCAAGCGCAAGAATTTTATGACAAACATGGTGGACGTGCAATAGTAATCGCCAGATTTATTCCAATTGTTCGAACTTTCGCGCCGATTGTTGCAGGTATTGTTGCCATGGATAAAAAAAAGTTTGTTTATTTTAATGTGGTGGGTTGTTTGGCATGGGTCGCCAGCATGTTATGCGCTGGCCATTTTTTACAAGCCTGGATTTTAAATCAATTTCAATTCGATTTAAAAAATCATTTAGAGGTCATTGTATTAGGGATTGTTTTGGTGACCACCTTGCCTGTCATTGTCAATGTTATGACGCATCGTTCTCGTAAATCTTAATTTGAAAACTATTAATAAGTAATATAAAAATAATTTATTAAAAATGAATACGAATAAACAAATTGGACTTTTGTCATTGCCCGTATTTGTGGCTGCCTTGGGCTATTTTGTAGATGTATATGATTTGTTATTATTTACGATAGTTAGGCAAACCAGTGTAATGAGTATTGGATCGACTGCAGAAACGATTATTGTGGATAGTGCACATATTATTAACTGGCAAATGTCCGGCTTATTAATTGGCGGTATATTATGGGGTGTGTTGGGCGATAAAAAAGGTAGATTAAAAGTTTTATTCGGTTCCATTTTATTATACTCGGTGGCAAATATCTTAACCTCCTTTGTTCAAAATGTTGATCAATATGCCTACTGTCGTTTTGTAGGGGGAATTGGTTTGGCGGGTGAGTTGGGTGCAGGGATCACTTTAGTTTCGGAGATGCTTCCAAAAAATAAAAGAGGTATTGGTACTTCGATGGTGGCAGGGATTGGTTTGTTTGGTGCTGTATTTGCTTATTTCACATTTAAGTATACCGATGATTGGCGTTTGTGTTATCAAATAGGTGGGGTACTTGGATTTTTTCTTTTGGTGTTGCGTGTTAAAGTAGCGGAGTCATTTATGTTTGAATCAGTGAAGTTGTCAAAGTTAGATAAAGGCAATTTTTTTATGTTTTTTCAAAATAAGAAAAGATTTGTAAAATATATTACTGCTATTTTAATTGGCCTTCCTACTTGGTTTGTGATTGGGGTATTAATAAACTATAGTAATAAATTTGCCAGCTCCTTGTACGGTATTAATTTAATTGATTCAGGAAGATCGATTATGTTGGCTTATATCGGTATTGCTACTGGTGATTTATTGATTGGTTATGTGAGTCAATATTTTAAAAGTCGAAAAAAGGCATTAATGCTTTTTTATATTTTAAGTATCATTGGTATGATATTGTTTTTCAGCCCATTTAATAATAATGATAGCCGTATGTATCTTATTTGTGCTTTCTTGGGCTTTAGTACTGGCTATTGGGCCATCTTTAATCAAATGGCAGCGGAACAATTTGGTACTAATTTGCGTGCGACTGCTGCAACGACCATACCCAATATGGTGCGCGGCGCTTTACCCCTAATTAATTTTTTATTCTTAGATATACTCCAAAAAAAATTAGGCTGGGATATTGTGCAAAGTGGCATTTTTACAGGGGCCACGGTAATGCTAATTACATTAGTCGCTTATTTCTTTACGGAGGAAACTTATCATAAGGATTTGGATTATATGGAGCACGACAATCCACTTCCTTAGTTTTAAACCCATATGCGTTTATTATTTATTCGTTTTTCGTCCATTGGAGACATTGTTTTAACTACGCCAGTTATACGTTGTGCAAAACAACAAATTCCTGGGGTTGAAATACATTTTTTGACCAAGCTTTCCATGAAGGAAGTGACTGAAGCGAATCCATATATTGATCATTTTCATTATTTGGATCAGGATATCAATGAGTTAATACCAACTTTTAAAAAGCAGTCCTTTGATGCAGTGATTGATTTGCATCACAATCAACGTACTTGGAGAATAAAGCGTGCTTTGGGGGTAAAATCTTTTAGCTATAAAAAATTAAGCATCCAAAAAATCATCCTCACTACTTTGGGTATTGATTTACTTAATAAAGAACATATCACAAAGCGTTATATGGATACAGTTAAATCATTGGGTGTGGTGGATGATGGAAAGGGGTTGGATTATTTTATACCTACTGCTACCAAGTCAGTCATCAAAGATTTACCTGAAAATTTTAAATTAGGTTATGTTGGTTTGGTGATTGGCGCCTCGTACTTTAATAAAAAAATGCCACTTGAAAAATTAAGGGCGTTAATTGCATCCATTGAGTTGCCTATTGTCTTGATTGGGGGGCCTGATGACAAGGAAGTAGGCTTGGCCCTGCAAGAATCGTTTGAGGATCGCGTTTTTAATGCATGCGGGACTTATCGCATTAATGAATCAGCGCTTTTTGTGAAGCATGCCCAATATGTTGTTTCACATGACACTGGATTTTTACATATTGCTTGTGCCTTTAATAAACCAACGGTGACGATATGGGGAGCTACTACGCCTGCCTTGCAGTTTTCTGCATTGTATCCTACAAATTCTGATAGCCCACGCTTTGATGCAATTGTACCCAATTTAAAATGCCAACCTTGTGCGAAGCAAGGATCCAATCATTGTCCCAAAGGGCACTTTAATTGTATGCAACTTCAAAATACAGATTTGATTGCAGCGAAAGTAAACGGCTAGCTGCAATATTTATAAAGCGCATAAATACTTATTTCTCGTCACATCGCTGCAGGAACAGCTATTCGCCTCGAAATAGAATTTACGCGTTATAATTAAATATTGTCCAAATAAAAAAGCCTTCCACCCATTTTTAGGAGGAAGGCTTTTAATTAATTCTTGAACTATTATAAAGTTTTCAAAACGTCGTTCATATTTCGCACAGCGTCGGCACTTTTGTTGAATGCTGCTTGTTCGTCAGCAGATAGATCCATGGCAACAATTTTTTCCCAACCATTCTTTCCAATTACTACAGGAACACCTAAGCAAATGTCCGATTGGCCATATTCGCCATCCAAGCTTACACAACAGGTAAATAATTTCTTTTCATCACGTACAATGCTTTCCACTAATGCAGCGCCTGCAGCACCTGGTGCATACCAAGCTGAAGTGCCTAATAATTTTGTAAGTGTTGCACCGCCTACCATGGTATCATTGATGATGGTTTGTTGTTGTGCTTCATCTAAGAATTGCGTAACAGGAATGCTATTCCAAGTAGCGTGCTTAATTAAAGGAATCATGGTGGTGTCACCGTGACCGCCTACAACCAATGCGTTTAAGTCAGATGGGCTGCAATTTAATGTGGTGCTTAATTGGTATTTGAAACGGGCGCTATCTAAAGTACCACCCATACCAATAATTCTATTTTTAGGTAAACCAGTGGATTGCAATGCCAAGTAAGTCATGGTGTCCATTGGGTTACTAATGACAATAATGATGGTGTTCGGAGAATGCTTTAAAATATTCTCACAAACTCCTTTTACAATACCAGCGTTCGTGCCAATTAATTCTTCACGTGTCATACCTGGTTTACGCGGTAAACCTGAAGTAATCACCACTACATCTGAATTTGCAGTTTTTGAATAATCATTCGTTGATCCAGAAATGCGTGTATCAAAACCCAATAAAGCAGCAGTCTGCATCATATCCTGTGCTTTACCTTCAGCAAAGCCTTCTTTAATATCTAATAAAACCAATTCTGTTGCTAATTCTTTACGGGCAATATTATCAGCACATGTAGCACCCACGGCACCTGCACCTACGACTGTAATTTTCATATTTTTTTATTTAAAATAAGTGTTTAATATTTTTACGCAGCAAAGTTAGTTATTTGCTTTCTATTATTTTTATTAAGTCAAAAATATCTGCCCCTTTTTCATATACTTTCACCAATTGGTTGTTTTTGTATAATGCTACAAATGGAGTCATTTTAGGTCGAAAAAAGGTAGGGATCATATAACTAGGGTCGCGACCTATAAGTATATTAGGACGGCCAACAAAGTTAAATTTGTCTGCAAAAGCCTGAATGGCAATCATATCACGATAGCTGTCCCAAATGA
This sequence comes from Chitinophagia bacterium, assembly GCA_009920495.1. GTDB lineage: Bacteria > Bacteroidota > Bacteroidia > Chitinophagales > Chitinophagaceae > Sediminibacterium. The sequence goes on along the minus strand of RFZW01000013.1, from coordinate 2,844 downwards.
ATAAAACGTTTGTTAATTTGTCCTTATACTTATTAATAGTAGCAGCTTCTGTTTCGCAATGAGAACAATCAGGACTAAAAAAAATAATGCAAGTATATTTATACTTAGGTATTGTTTTATTGGTAACCTCCCTGCCGTCAATGAGGTTTAAAGTAAAAGCAGGTAAATTTTTATCCTTTAGGTAAGGAGCATTTGGATCAGGCTTAACATCTAAACTTTGCGCTGATGCTTGTCCGATGATCAAAATAGTTAAAAGGCTAAGAATAATTTTTTTCATTGTAATTATTTTATTGTTGTGTCATGCGCATTGATTTTGCGTCTTGTAAAAATTTTGATGCAAATATAAAATTATTTAGCAACTCATTTTTGCTGTAAATAATTTCGGCATTCGTTCCTTCCCATTCTTTTTTACCTTGGTGTAGATAGATAATATGGTTGCCTATTTCCATCACACTATTCATGTCATGTGTGACTACAATGGTGGTGATATTAAATTCGGTAGTAATATCACGAATTAGTTTATCAATGACCATGGATGTTTGTGGATCCAATCCTGAATTGGGCTCATCGCAAAATAAGTATTTCGGTTTCATGATGATGGCACGGGCCAATGCAACTCTTTTTTTCATTCCACCACTAATCTCTGCAGGATACTTTTCATTTACACCATGCAAGTTCACTCTTGCTAAGGTTTCTGATACTGTTTTATTTTTTTCAGCCAAGGTTAATTGGGTAAACATATCTAATGGAAAACGTACATTTTCTTCCACTGTCTTTGAATCAAACAAGGCATTGCCTTGAAAAAGCATGCCTATATTATTTCTTAATTCCTTTCTTTCCTCTTTGGACATGCTGTGTAATTCTTTGCCATCAAAATATATATTTCCCTTGTCCGCGGCAATTAAATCAACAATACATTTGGTTAAAACAGTTTTCCCGCTTCCACTGGTGCCTATAATTAAATTACAAATACCAGGTCTAAATTGCGCAGTTATATCGTCAATAATTACTTTGCCTTCAAAAGCTTTAGATATATTTTTAACTTCAATCATGCTTATGAGTTCAATGGTATTTGTAAATTCAATAAGTCGGCAAAGGTATCCGCTCGGCTAATTAATTTTGCTTCCTCTTTTTCAAATAAAACCTGCGCTGGTTTGTAGCGTGCATTGTAATTGCTGGACATTTCATAGCCATAAGCACCTGCATTATAAAAAACTAAAAAGTCACCTTCAGAAATACTTCAATATGATGATAGGCATCATAAAACATAGGTCGGATTAAATGATTCAGCCCAGTATTAATTCCTGCAAATATAATTTCACCTTGCTCCTTTAATACATTCACTTGTGAAATAAAATAGCCCGCTTCGCTCACCAAATATTTTCCTGGTTCAAACCAAGCCATCAGTGGTCGTCCAAATTTTTCAGACATTTTTTTCATTACTTTATTTACTTCGCTGCCTAATAAAGCAATATCTGTTCCTTTTTCATTAGGTGCATAAGGCACTTTGAATCCGCCGCCAAAATCTAACACCTGGACGGTGGGGAATTCACTTAATAAACTTTCAAAAACAGCTGCTGATTGTATAAACACACTTACTTCTTTAATTTCACTACCTGTATGTATATGTAAGGTGGTAATATTAATTTGGTATTTTTCTTGAATCGTTTTTAACTCTTTTAATTGTGTAACCGGTATGCCAAATTTACTTTTATCATGTCCTGTTGAAATTTTAAGATTCCCGCCAGCCATAATATTGGGACGAATACGAACGCCTACTGCATACGTGTTTCCAAATTTTGCGCCAAACTTTTCTAAATTGGATAAGCTATCAATATTTACATTAATACTCAAAGTAACTGCTTCGCAAATTTCATCAAAGGATACACTATTGCTGGTGTATAATATATTTTTTGGATCAAATCCTACATGCAAAGCCAACTTCACTTCATTAATGGAGCTGCAATCAATAGGACAGCCTGCATTTTTTACTACTGCTTGCTTTAATTGCCCATAAGTTAAACTTGACTTCATGCTACGAAGATACAATTAGAACTGATGTTTTAATACGAAATCAGTCCGGATAATTTGAGAATATATAAAGGAGGGGACTTTCGCTATTCTGGTTGTTCAGGCGCATTGTCCTCATGATCTGCAGCATCAATAGCGTCGGCATTATAATCGCCTGTTTCTTCTTCGGCATTCGGTGTGTCCATATCTGCTTCGGCTTCAATGGCGGCGTCTAATTCCGTAGTTTGATTAAATACACTATTGTCGGTAAAATCTTCCGGTTTAACAACAGTTGCTTCCACAATTTGATCTGCTAAAACCTCTCTGATTTTTGGTAAATCGTCGGTAGAATTGATGCCGAAATAATCCATGAAATTAACCGAGGTTGAATATACCAAAGGCTTACCAGGCATATTTTCGTTGCGACCACTGATGGTGATTAATTCTTTCTCTAATAATTTTTGAATAGAGTAATCGCTATTAACGCCACGAATCGCTTCCACTTCCCCTTTGGTGATGGGTTGTTTGTAAGCAATAATCGCCAATGATTCAAGTGCGGCGTTTGATAAACGTTTTAAAAATTTATCTCCGTTTAATTGTGCAATGGTATTGTGAAAATTCGGCTTTGTTAAAAATTGCCATCCGCCACCACTTTGTTTTAATTCAAATGGATAAAATTCCGTTGCATATTTTTCTTGAATACCTTCCAAAGCCGACTCCACTTGACTCAATGTAATGCGTTCTTCTAAAAATCCAAAAGCGTTATTAATAAGCTCAGTAATGTCATTTGCATTTAGTGCTTTTTCACTTGCAAAAACTAAGGCTTCAATATGC
>RFZW01000120.1 GCA_009920495.1 Chitinophagia bacterium | reverse complement strand
AATAAATAATTACATCGTGAAAAGGTTATTACTCTTAATTTGTTTCGTAGGATTTGCAATTATATCTCAAGCGCAAAAAGCTAAAATCACTGGTAAAATTACTAGTGTAAAAAATGAATCCCTAATCGGGGTTTCGTTAACCTTAAAATCTGACAAAACGCAAGTATCAAAGACAGATGTAGAAGGTAGATATAGCTTTACAATAGATGTAAATAAAAAATACACGCTTACATTAACTTATGTAGGGTATCAATCAAAATCAATTGCTGATTTGGTTGCGACAAAAGAAGGGGAAGAGGTTTTATTGGACGTATTACTTGATGAAACTGGCGCTAGATTAACTGATGTTACGGTAAGTGCAACCAAAACAAGTAACAAGGGCGCAACTGATAATGCATTGATTGCATTTCAAAAAAATACAAATACAGTTGCATCCGTTATCTCAGCGGAAACGATTAAAAGAAGCCCAGATCGTAATACTGCTGAAATTTTAAAAAGAACGCCAGGTGCTTCCATTCAAGAAGGAAAATATATTGTAGTAAGAGGTTTGGCGGATCGTTATAACCAAGCCATGTTAAATGGAATATTATTAACAAGTACAGAGCCTGATCGTAAAACTTTCTCATTTGATTTGTTCCCTTCTCAAATTATTGACAACATTATTATTAATAAAGCATTTGTTCCTGAATTACCAGGTGAGTGGGCTGGTGGACTAATCCAAGTAAATACAAAAGATATTCCTTCAAAGAATTTCTTTAATGTTCAATTGGGTACAAGTGTTAATAGCTTAATTACTGGTAAAGAATTTTTAAAGGATAAAGGCGGTAAAACAGACTGGTATGGTATTGATGATGGTACAAGAGCCTTTCCTAGTGGTTATACCACGAAGTCTAATTTTGATACCTCAAGTATGACAGCTAAAACTGCCTTGGGTAAATCAATGTCAAGCAATTGGGCACCTATATCAACAACTGCAAAGCCAAATGTTAGCGTGCAAATGAATGGTGGATTTGCTGGTACTTTATGGGGTAAGAAAATTGGGGGTATGATTGGTGTTAGCTATGCGAATGCATACAGATTTCAAGACAATACGAACAATCAAAACCAATTATCTAATTCAGGATTTTCTCCTTATGTTGAATTAAAAGATAAAAAATTCATAAATGATATTAATATGGGTGCGATCGCAGGCTTATCCATATTTTTGAATCCATTAAATAAAATAAGTTACAAAGCGATTGTGAATGTTAAAACAAATAATGTTTTTACACAAAGAGCTGGTACTGTTTACGATAGACAACAATTGGTAAAAGGTAATGAATTTGTATTTGATCAAAATACATTCTTTACCAATCAATTAAATGGAGAACATAGTTTAAGTAAAACTTTGAAGTTTAACTGGTATGGTGCATTTAATATTTTAGATAGCTACAGCCCTGATCAAAGAAGAATTTTATATACAAAAAACATGACTGGATCAGATCCTTATGTGTTGAATATTTCAAACACACTTTCTCAACAATCAGGAAGCCGTGTATTTAAATCTTTATCTGATTATATTTATACAGGTGGTGGCGATTTAACTTTAAAAGTAAAACAACAAACCATTAAGGCGGGTTACATGATCCAAGTTAAGGATCGTTTGTATGACGCGCAATTATTTGCTATCACAATGCCTGTTGATAATGCAGCATTAAGATTATTGCCTGCTGAATCGGCTTTTGTGCCTGCAAATTTTGGTAATGGTTATGATAATAAATTCGCTTTCAATTCCATTCAAAACAGAAATTTCAGATATTTAGCCAATACAATTTTAAATGCGGGCTATTTACAATTTGATAATAAATTATCGGAAGGTTTAAGAATAGTTTGGGGATTAAGGGTGGAAGATTTTGACCAATTAGTTGGTTCAGTTAAAAAATGGGATCCAAGACATACCTATTCAAAAGTTACCGATTATTTACCTGGGGTAAATGCAACAATTAAAGTAGGTCAAAAATCAAACTTAAGAATTACAGGATCACAAACAGTGATCAGACCTGAATTAAGAGAATTAGCATCTCTGAGTATTTATGACTTTGAATTAAATGCTTCAGTTTCTGGTAATCCTGGATTAAAGCGTACTAAAATAACCAATACTGATTTAAGATACGAGTACTACCCTGCTGCGGGTGAAATGTTTACTGCAGGTGTTTTTTACAAGAATTTTGAAAATCCTATTGAGAGTATTTATCAAGAAGGTTCTGGAGGTTCTAGTTTATTCTCCTTCCAAAATGCAGCTAAAGCAACCGCTTTTGGTTTTGAACTTGAAGGAAGAAAGAAATTGAACAAGCGCTTTACTTTACAAGCGAATGGTTCTTATATCAATTCTAAAATTAAAGATGCGAATATTGGTCTTAGCAGATCATTACAAGGGCAATCTCCTTACTTAATTAATGCTGGATTGTTATATGATGTAATTGAAAAAGGATTCAACATGACTGCGTTAATTAACCAAGTGGGTAAGCGTATTTACTTAGTAGGAGATATTCAAGCGGGTGCAGGTTCACCGGATGTTTACGAAAATCCAAGAGCATTGGTTGATTTTCAAGTAAGTAAAAAATTCTCAAGTAAGTAAAAAATTCTCTAATAATAAAGCAGAAATTAAGTTGACTATATCTGATCTTTTAAACCAAAGACAAATATTTTATCAAAATAATAATAGCAATACTGGCTATGATGCAGCCACAGACGGACTTCGTTTTTCTAGAAAATTTGGTACAACTTATGGTATAACAATTAATTACTCTTTATAATAAACTAAATCAAAAACTTTTTTTAAATACAAAAACAATGAAACAATTATTTTATTTATCTCTTGCCTTTTTAGCCGTTACTGGTTGTAGAAAGATTGAAATGGATGGTGAAAAAGAAATCTTCGTAGTAACGAAGGAAGTAACGCCTGTAGGTGTTGTATCAAATACAATTACTTTGTCAGGTAAAATCACAAAAGACACTACATTGTACGCAAAAGATGTAAACTATCTTTCTGGTCTTGTATATGTAACCAAAGGTGTTACACTTACAGTGCAAGCAGGTGCGAAAGTAATGGGTAAATCAGGAACTGATGTTGCCGCTTTAATTATTTGCCGTGGTGCTAAATTAGTAGCAAAAGGAACTGCTGATATGCCAATCGTGTTTACCTCTGCTGCAGCAAATCCACAATCGGGTGATTGGGGAGGTATTGTATTATTAGGTACTGCAACAGTCAACCAGTCCTTAACTTGGTTAGGTACTTCATACAAAGGATTAACTTCAGTAGAAGGTGGTGTTAATGATACACAAGTAGGTTACGGTTTAGCAGGTTCTGGAGATGCTGCTTTCCCTACTGGAAACGATGCGGACAATAGCGGTACTTTACAATATGTAAGAATTGAATATGCTGGTTACGCTTATCAACCAGATAACGAGTTGAATAGTTTAACAATGGCAGGTGTGGGTAATGGTACAACCATCGATCATATCCAAGTTACTTATGCAAAAGATGATGCGTACGAGTGGTTTGGCGGTACAGTGAATTGTAAATACTTAATTGCTTACAAAACACAGGATGATGATTTCGATACTGACTTTGGTTATTCTGGAAATGTACAATTTGGTATTGCGCTAAGAGATTCTCTTATTGCAGATATTTCTAACTCTGAAGCATTTGAATCAGATAATGACGGTAATGGTTCTGACTTCACTCCAAAAACAGTGGCCGTATTTTCAAATATGACAGCGATTGGACCAAGAATTCACCCTACTTATGGAAAAGGGAACAGCTTATTTTATGCAGGTGCTCAAATTAGAAGAAACTCTGGTATCTCTATCCAAAATTCAATTATTGCAGGATGGCCAAGAGGAATTACCATTGATGAGTCAAAAGTAACTACCAATGGATCTACTTACAAAAATTTACAGGATAGTGTAACGGTATTAAAAAATGTGACTTTAGCTGGTAACACCATTGATTTATTATATGTTGGTAAATCTGGCGCTAGTACAAATAAAACAGATGCTGATGTTCTAGCTTTATTCTCTACTGCTTCATATAATAATACAATATTAAATTCTGCTAGCGCAGATGTATTAAAAATAATCCAACCATTCAATTACTTGAATCCTGATTTCACACCATATGCGAGTGCGGGTCCTTCAGGTAATATTAGTGCTGCTACTGTTAACAGTGTTATCATTGGAAGCTTAGGTTTAGGATCTTCATTAGATTACAAATCAAATGGAAGTTTCACAGATGCTAAATTGCAAAGTACTTTCTTTGACAAGACAGCAACCTTTAGAGGAGCAGTTGCTGCATCTGGTCCTAATCAAACCTGGTGGAAAGGTTGGACAATTTGGAAATAAGAGCTGTATTTAAAAAATATTTGATAAAATCAAAGCAAGAGCGTCCCAATTTTTCGGGACGCTCTTGCTTTATCCCAGAACTTAAAATTTCATCCCCCCATGAAAATAAAATTGAGTAAAATAATTTTCAGTCTAGTATTTAGTATTCTAATTATTGCTTGTTCAAAAAACGCTGCTACTAATACAAATACGACTACTACATGTAATCCCAATACAAGTTATAGTGCCACTATACTACCCTTGTTTAACACAAGCTGTAATACCAATGGTTGTCATGATGGGAATAATGCCGCCGCATTAAATAATTTTCTGGTAATACATGATAATGCCGCTCAAATTAGGGCTTCCGTTTCCACAGGCAGAATGCCCAAGGACAAACCATTGAGTGCAATAGATAAAAGTGCCATTCTATGTTGGATTGATAATGGTTCAAAAAATAACTAATAACTTATTTGTTGCTAGTTACTTTTTATTTACGCATTAAACGCATCCGCTACTCCTTTGTGTAAAATTTTTCCTGCTTTAATATTTAATCCTTTTCCGAGCGCAGCATTTTCAACACATGCTTTTTCCCATCCTTTATTTGCAATTGCAATTGCATAAGGAAGTGTAGCTTGTGTTAACGCGCGTGTTGATGTTTGTGGTACTGCACCTGGCATATTCGCAACGCAATAGTGTAAAATATTTTGTTCTGTATATACCGGATTTTCATGCGTAGTAGGTTTGCATGTTTCTATACAACCGCCTTGATCCACTGCAACATCTACCACTACTGTGCCTGCTTCCATTAATGCCAAGTCCACTTTTTTAATTAAGTGTGGCGCTTTAGCACCATGTAATAA
>RFZW01000119.1 GCA_009920495.1 Chitinophagia bacterium | reverse complement strand
TGGGCTTGGCGCAGTTTTAAGTGAAGTAAACGGATTTGGAGTGAGTTTTGGTATCCAAATGCTAAAAGAAGCCCAGAGCAAAAATTTTAATAAATAAATTTCTATGAAAAAAAGACTGATTGTAACTATTATGCTCGGGAAAGACCCAAGCTTTGAATTTGTCAAAAGGTCTTTTAAAGAGTATGCCAAAAAAGTGAATGCAGATTTTTTGTGTATTACCAAACCTAGTTCAATTTTAAAACCTAACAACAACAACAACAACAACAACAACAACAACAAGCTATTCTTTGACGCACTTTTTCAAAAAATAAGTTTAGGCGATCTTTCGGATAACTATGAGAGAGTGTTGTATCTTGATGCTGATATTCTAATTACCCCACATGCCAAGAATATATTCGATATCTGCAACGACGACTCTAAGTTATATATGTTTAACGAGGGAGTGCTTTCAAACCGCGAAAAAGAATTAGAGCTTATTTCAACTCGTTTACATAAGACCATTAAAGATAAAAATTATTTTAATACAGGTGTTATGTTATTCCCTAAAAATAATAATTTTCTTAAAGCGATCAGAATTCACGATCTAGAATATTTTGTATCTAAAAGTAATTGGTTTGATCAAACTTACATTAACTTCAAATATCGACTCAACAACATTCCTATTTCCTCATTAGATAGGAAATTTAATCGCATGAGTAAGGATGGGGACAATGAAAATAGGTTTGAAGCTAATTTTATTCATTATGCAGGGAACGGTTATTGTCAAAGAAAAAATAGGCCAATTCTCATCCTAAATGATTATTGCAATTTATATAATTATTCTCTTAGTACAAAAGAAAAAATAACTTTTGCTATGCAATATGCCCTTGAAAGATTCAAAAGACTTAAAAATAAACTTAAGCTTTTTTAACAAACTGCCCTCTTAGCTCAGTGGATAGAGCATCCCCCTCCTAAGGGGAGGGTCGCAGGTTCAACTCCTGCAGAGGGCGCCAGTTCACAAAGAAATTGAATGAAAAACATACCTTATAAAAGTAGACTATTAATTTTTTTTATTATCCTATTAAGTCCCTTTCTTGCATATGCAGCTGAAGACTCTGTCGATTTTTGGTACAGAAGTAATGCAGATAATGAATCCACAAAATCTTCACCTTACGATCAGATTAATAAAAATAATATATCCAATTTAAAGTTGGACTGGAAATTCAATAGCGGTATTCGTTCGTATGTTGAGACAAATCCAGTATTCACCGGCGATTCCATAGTCACTGCCTTCAATAAAACATTATTTTCCATAGACCCCCTTAACGGCAAGAAAAAGTGGAGCGTTGAGTTTGACGCTGATATTGCTAAAAGAGGGTTAACCTACTTTAATAAAAATTTATATGTGCCAACCGAAGCAGGGCTTTATGAGGTGAATGCTATATCAGGTATAAAAATAAGAAAATTTGGAAATGGAACTAGCTATTTGCCACCGGTTATTTTTGATGACATCTTGGTTATTGGAAACTTTACATCAATTGAAGCGTGGAATTTGCGAGACAATAAAAGGATGAGGTTGCAGCTCGATTATGGTCAGGCTTATCTTTCGACGAAAAGAATAAGATCGTTTATGTGGTAACTTCAAACAGCGGGTATTTGGAAGACGCAAATATTAAAGATGGCGGCTATTCATCGAGCGTTTTAGCAATTAATGCACTCAATGGAAGCATTATTTGGCAGTTTCAGGATATTAAACATGATATATGGGATTTAGATGTTGTAGGACCTCCCATCCTATTAGATATTGAGCTAAATAAGAAAATTGTACCTTCCATCATTGCGCTTACGAAATCTGGTAAGACGCTATACCTTAATCGCCTCTCAGGCAAGCCGATTTTCCCAATTAGTTTTACAAAAACTACAGAGCCAGAATTTGAAAACAAGAATATATCCCGTAAGCAATTAAAAATTTTGAAGCCTGAACCGTTTGCTGACACCTTCTTTAATATTCAAAAAGATGTAACGAAAATTAGCGATGACAAAAAAAATTATGTTTTATATAAATTAAGAAATGTGAGAAATGGAGAGCTTTTGCCTACATCAATAAAATATGATGTTGCGATGTTTGGCTTACATGGTGGAGCAGAGTGGCCAGGAGGAGCATTAAGCCGAGATAAAAAAATATTGATTATACCGTCTAATAAATACCCATGGATTTTAAGAAAAAATTATTTCGATAAGAATGAGAATGAGATCTTAAATCTTTCTAAAAGAAATCAAATATATATGAATAAATGCATTTATTGTCACGGTGCTGATTTAAGGGGCGCTCATCTCTCTGAAACGCAAGGTGATTATTATTTCCCATCCTTAATAGGAATTTCTCACAAAAGAAGCAATGATTATCTTAATAGTGTCGAGGAATTTAAAAAGAACCATTTGTATATTTCTGATGCAAAAACAATTGACACAAAACAATTTAAAAAGATCCTCTCAAAAGTAAACTATGGCAGCAGCAAATTAGAATCAGGCCCCTATAATAATTTCATAAGATGGATTGATAAATTGAGAAGAATTAATAAAAATGATTCAAAGAAGATTATTAGTAATGTAGGTCAAGAAGACCTATCTAATTTAAGTAAATTCTTTACTAACGTAGATCAGGAAGTATGGCGTAATCAAAATAATGCTACAGAGGCATTTTGGCAATTAGTTCTTGACCAATCAAGACTTCCTGGATCTCAGCCACCATGGGGCTTTCTAACAGCTATATCTTTGGATGATGGTAAAACATTATGGAAGCAACCTTTTGGTTATGCTTATGACTCAATCAATAAAAAATATTATGATGGCGATATGAATTTTGGAGGTGTGATGACCCTAGGCTCAGATATATTTTTTGCTAACGGGACAAGAGATTCAAATGTATATGCTTACGATATTCATAATGGGAAAAAAATATGGGAAGAAAAAATGCCTGCAGCGGGATCAGCACCTCCCATGACATATATGTATAAGGGATGTCAATATATCGTATTTACCGCAACCGGAAATAGATACATTGGGGACAATAAAAAATCAGATAGTATCTTGAGCTATAAACTTAAAGGGTGTTAATTTAAATTATTAAAAAATAATGTCACGCCCTAGTTTAAACTAGAAAAAAATCACTTAAAGGAATTAAGATGGGTTTAAGAAAAATATTCTCAGTACTTGTGTTGAATAAAAGGGGTATGTCGATTGCTGTTGGTAAGAAACGCCAATCATTATCGATAGAATTAAGCGAGCGAATGCAGCATACCATTAAATACGGCCCATTTGCGGGTATGAAGTTTACACGTGATAATTGGTGGGGTGGTTCTGACAGAGGAGCAATGCTACTTGGTATTTATGAGGAAGAGGTCTTACATTCAATTATGACTTCTCCAAAAAAATATGATGTTTTTATTGATCTTGGAGCAGCTGATGGGTATTACAGTATTGGCTCGCTGATAAGTCGAAGATTCAAAACTAGCTACTCATTCGAAATATCTACCAAAGGCAGAGATGTCATACAAAAAAATGCAATATTAAATAAAGTAGATAATAAATTGCATATTTTTGGCGAGGCCACTCAAAATTTTTACACATCTATTCCAAAAAAAGACCTAGATAGAGCTATCATAGTCGTTGACATTGAAGGTGGAGAATTCTCTCTATTAAATAGAGAGTCCTTTAGTCATCTTAAAAATTCAATTATTTTTATTGAACTGCATGATTGGTTTTTTAAAGATGGTAAAAAGAAATTAGCAAAACTAATGAATGATGCGAAGCCATTTTTTAAAATTTCAACCTTAACAACAACATCAAGAGATTTATCTAAGTTTCCTGAGCTCGCCGACTATGCTGATTCGGAAAGATGGCTTATAGCATCTGAAGGAAGATCTAAATTAATGACATGGCTTAAGCTTGATCCAAGAAAAGCTTCTAACCTTTCCTAAATTGTTTTATTGCCTTGCTAATTTCGATTGGTGAAATAAGATTAATATCTTTTTCGTTTTCAAAAACCTTAATTTTTGCTCCATAGGGCCTCCAAAAATCTTGATTTTTGATGCCAGATAATACAATAACGCTCAAATTAAGAGATGATGCAATATGAGAGCTACCTCCAGCCGCCGTTAAGGCTATTTTGCATTGTGCGATTTCTGAAATAAATTCAGTTAAATTTTCTGTCTTTTGGTAAACTGCACCAGCATTTACAAGATCCATGTATGGACTTTTTGAATTCTCAAGAAATAAGACTATTTTTCTCACAACTTTATTCAACAATAAATACTCAATAATTGCCTTGTAGTTTTCTATAGCGTAGCGGCTTTCTTTCCTATTTACATCCGGACAAATAGCCAGCCAATCTTGTTTATTATCACTAGGAGCATTAAGCTTTGGGAAGGGTAATTTTTTAGGTAATTTTAATCTTGCACTCTTGACGATATTTGCCATTTCATCGACGTGAAGAGTATTTTTACCTTTAATTTTTTCAACTGCAAAATCGAATAAAAGATCATTAAAATTACCTTCAAACGACTTAGGCCCTACACTATATTTGCCCTTGATACAGTAAGCGATCTGAGACAGCATGGACGCGAAGCCGCCAAGGCCTATAATTAAATCAAAATCTTCAAAACGGAGTTTTTTTATAACTGGATTGAAGAAAAGCGTTATTCGTCCAAGGCCCCATTTTTCATTAATACAATAGACATGATCAATATATTCTGAATAATTGAAAATCTCAGCATTGTATTTATTGGCTAAGACGCTAATTTTGACCGATGGGTAATTTTTCTTGAGAGCTTCAACAATAGGCAATACATTTATGGAGTCACCTAATCGATTTCTTCGTATAAGGAGAATTTTTTTGATATCTTTTGGATAAGGATTTGATTTAACATTTTTGCGAATAGCCAAATAACATAAATGCAATATCAATTAAGTCGATAGTAACATTATACTAATCTATTGAGCGGCAAGTCATATGATAAATATCCTAGTTTGTACAGACAACAACTACATTGTTCCGTTAGCTGCTTTGTTGGATTCTTTTAGAGATACTGCAAAAAATAGCAAGATCACAATTCACTGGTTTGCGCTTGAAGTTTCTGATTTAAATGTAAAAAAAATCTCCAAACTTGCTGATTATTTAGATTACAAAATCAAGATCTACAAATTCCTCAAATCTAGCATTTCATCTAAATTTTTTATCTCAGGAAGAATTTCGAGTGCCGCCTATTTAAGGCTATATCTTGCAGATAAATTGAAAGATGTAAGTAAAGTTTTATATCTTGA
>RFZW01000118.1 GCA_009920495.1 Chitinophagia bacterium | reverse complement strand
TTTTAAAACTATTAAAAGCAACTACGCAACGTACCGATTTACCTATTTGGAATTTGATGATGAAAAACGTGTACTCCTTGGATTTATTTGGTTCCATTCAGCAGCAGGATTTTCAATTAAATATTTTATATGAAGAGCCAAGTAGGGGACTGAAAAGATATATGCCAGTTACAGGTGCGAATGTTTCAGGACAATCATTAATTAAATTATTACAGTTGGATCGTTTAAACAATCGCAATGATCCACAACCTGATGGGGTATTTGACTTTGTGGAGGGATTCACAGTTTTATCTAAAATGGGTCGTATCATTTTTCCTTTGTTAGAACCCTTTGGTGATGATTTAAAAAATATTGCTTTTAAAGGCGTGAGTGATGATACTGCAAAAAAATATTTATTCCCGCAATTGTATCGAAACATAAAAGCAGAAGCCCAAACTTTTGCAAATTTGAATCGATTTGTAATGGAAGGCCAAGTGAAGGGAAGCGCGGGTGGATCTGAGATTAGTTTAAATGCCTTTAATGTGCCACCGGGTTCGGTAAGTGTGCGTGCAGGCGGACAAATATTAATGGAAGGGCGTGACTATGTGGTTGATTATGGCTCGGGAACTGTGCGTATTATTAATCCAGGTATTTTAAGCTCCAATATTCCAGTAGATGTTTCTTTTGAAAATAATTTAGGTTTTGGATTTCAGGAGCGTGGCTTTAGGGCATTGCGTTTGGATTACATGGCCAGTAAGAATTTTATTTTTGGATTATCATCTAGTAAGTTAAGTGAACGTCCATTTTTTACTAAAACAAATTTTGGCTCTGATCCTATTAATAATACCATGTATGGTTTTGATTTTAATTACAAAACTGAATTGCCTAAATTAACAAAGGCCTTAGACAAGCTTCCATTTTATAGCACTAAAACAAAGTCCTATTTAACTGCCTATGGGGAAGGTGCTTTTTTACAACCCGGGCATGCACGACAAATTGGAAGGGGCGGCAATGGCGTTGTTTATTTAGATGATTTTGAAGCAACGCGTACCAATATTGATTTGCGTTTCCCTTTTACCTCATGGACATTAGCATCTACGCCGCAGGAGCGATTTAAGGAAGCTAATTTATCGGATTCGATTGACTATAATAACAACAGAGCAAAGCTTGCATGGTATACCATCGAGCCTACACTGCAAGATAAAAACGCCACTAACAATCCGCTTAGGTCAAATTTAGCATTGTTGAGTGACCCAAGAATTCGTCAAGTGTATACCAATGAATTGTTTCCACAAAAAACGACGAATATAACGGATGTACAATTGCCAACTTTCGATTTAAGTTATTATCCTAAGGAGCGTGGCCCTTATAACTTTAATTATAAGGATATGGATGCCACCGGTAAGTTTACAAATCCAAAAGATAAGTGGGGTGGTATTATGCGTTCCTTAGATCAAACTGATTTTGAAACAGGTATTATTGAGTATGTTGAATTTTGGGCACAGGATCCATTTATAAAATCTAATGCGACTAGAGGAACCTTGGTTTTGAACCTAGGTAATGTAAGTGAAGATATATTACGTGATGGTCGACGCTTTTATGAAAATGGGATGCCGACGCCAACCATACCTGCAGGGATTGATAGTTCTACCTGGGGTAGGGTTCCAGTAAATCCAATTCAAGTAACCAATGCATTTAGTAATAATCCGGAGGACAGAAAATACCAGGATGTGGGATTGGATGGCTTGGGTGATGATGATGAACGTGCTAAAAAAGCGTATGTCATAAATAAAATCACCAATGCAAATGTTAAGCAACAATTCACAAATGATCCATCAGCCGATAACTATGTATGGTATCGTGATAGTAAATACGATGCAAGTAATGTGGGCATTTTAGGTAGGTACAAAAACTTTAATAACCCACAAGGTAATTCCGCATTGGCGGGTACAGGCTTATTTAGTAGCGCTGCCACTTTGCTTCCGGATAATGAGGATTTAAATAGAGATAATACATTAAATGAAACCGAAGCGTATTTTGAGTACGAAATTAATTTACAGAAAAATAATATATCTGCTACGACCACCAATTATGTTACAGATTCAAAAACGGTGAATGTAACTTTGGCAGATGGTTCAAAGAGTATTGAAAATTGGTATCTATTTCGCATTCCTATAAAATCATACAAACGAAATGTAAACGGCATTCGAGATTTTAAGTCCATTCGATTTATTAGAATGTACTTAACTGATTTTGAAGATTCAGTGACGCTCCGTTTTGCAAAATTAGATTTGGTGCGCAACCAATGGAGACAATACAATTATAGCATTGATAGCTTGGGAAATTACGATTCACTCGGAGGGGTCAACTTAAATACCAAAGTAAATACTTTGGCGGTGAGTTTGGAGGAAAATGGTAGCCGTACACCCGTGAATTATGTGGTTCCTCCTGGTATTGAACGTGTTCAATTATTAAGTAATAATGGTATTAATTTATTGCAAAATGAACAAGCATTAAGTATACAATTAAATGGGCTACAAAAAAATGCTTCACCGCGTGGGGTATTTAAAACCATGAATGTGGATGTGCGACGTTATGGAAAAATGTCCTTGTTTTTACATGCCGAGGATAAAAGGAATATCAATAGGGTGGATAGTGGCTCCATGACCGCAATTATTAGAATTGGGCAGGATTTCCAAAATAACTTTTATGAAATTAGAATTCCTTTAACTACAACAAGGCAAAAATTATATGCGAGTTCAGAAGCGCGGGAAGTATGGCCTTTGGAAAACGAGTTGAATTTAAGTTTAATGGATTTGGTTAAATTAAAATTAGAAAGAGACAAACAAAACATTCCATTTAATAAAAAATTTGGTCAAAATTTTGGAAGACAAAGATATTCGGTGATGGGTAATCCAAATTTGGGTGAAGTGCGTGGGGTGTTAATTGCATTTGAAAATACCAAGTCCGATATTCCGATGGATGCCGAAGTTTGGATTAATGAACTTAGATTATCTGATTTAGATGAAGAAGGGTCATGGGCAGCTTTAGGAAGAATGGATGTAAGCTTAGCTGATTTGGGAACAATTGCAGTTTCTGTGAATAGCAGAACAAGTGGCTTTGGAGGTATTGAACAAAAAATGAACGAACGTGCTAAAACTGGATTAACACAATTTGATATTGCTACGAATATAGATGCAGGAAAAATACTTCCAAAACAAGTGCGTATCTCCTTGCCTGTATTTGCAGGGATCAATAAAACTATGGAAAACCCGCAGTTTGATCCATTCGATAAGGACATCTTGTACAAGGACAAAATGAGTGCCTTATCAGGTGCTAAAAAAGATTCTGTTCAAAAAGCATCTATTGACCAAACCACCATTAAAACATTAAACTTTACCAATGTCCGTTTTTTACCTGGACAAAAACAAAGTTTGATTAGCTTGAGTAATTTTGATTTTAGTTATTCCTATTCGCAATTATCACAATCAAGCCCCACGGTACAACAAAATAAAATTGACAAGCAAAGAGGAGCGATCGGGTATACTTTTAATAATAATGGAAAGTCAATTGAACCCTTCCGAAAACTTATTAAATCAAGTTCGCCATGGTTAACTTGGGCGAAAGAAATTAATTTTAATCCAAAGCCAAGTTTAATCAGTTATCGAGCGGTGTTTGATCGACAATTTGGAGAATTTATTCCTAGGGTGGTGAATTCATTTGATGGCACTACCGATAAAGTGGATACCACTTATGATAAGTATTTTACCATGAGTCGCATATTTAATATGCGCTGGGGTTTAACCAGGTCATTGAACTTGGATATGACGGCTAATTTAAATTCAAGAATAGATGAACCAAGTGGTCGTATTGATACCAAGGAGAAAAAGGATTCATTAACAAGAATGTTACTTCGTGCTGGACGCAATACCTTGTATAATCAAAGAGTCACGCTTAGATACGATATTCCCACCAATAAGTTTCCTTTAACAGATTGGATTATGTCAAGTTATAACGCCTCAACTAATTATAATTGGGTAGGTGCAAGTAGGTTGGCGCAGGATTTAGGAAATATGATTGAAAATACATTCTCTCAACAATTAAGTGCGCAGTTTAATTTTTCAAGCTTCTATAATAAATCAAAATTTATTCGAGCAGCCTTATCCGATGCACCTTATCAGTCAAGTGGTAATGCTGATCCTTTAGCGAATAAAATATTAATGACCAAGAAGGAGGCTTTGGAGGGCAAAGTGGGTAAGGAGAAAGCAGTGGCTTTACAAAAATGGAGGGAAGCGCGTAAGCAAGAGCGTATTGCACAGCGCGTATTAAAAGCAAATGAACCAATTAATGTGCCTGGCGGTGTAAAGCAAATCTTTGGTTTATTAACGATGTTGAAAACAGCTTCATTAGATTATTCTGAAAATTACAATAGTCGCTTGCCAGGTTATATGTCGGGCGTACATTTTTTAAACTCAACATGGGATGGCTTGGCTCCTGGCATAGATTATGCATTTGGTAAACAACCTGATTCAATTTGGTTAAGACAACAGGATGCGAAAGGATTATTATCCAAGGATGATAGATTTAATTTAATGTTACGTCAGGGCTTTGATCAAAAATTATCTATCCGGATGCAAATTGAACCCATTAGAGATTTAATTATTGATGTTCATTTAGATAAAACATTTAGTAAAGATTATTCTGAATTATTTAAAGATACTAGTGGTACTGGGGTTAAAACACATTTAAATCCATTGTCGGCTGGTGGATTTAATATTAGCTACTTTGCATTGAATACTTTTTTTGAAAGTCATGACCCTAATATGATTTCAGGTGTTTTCCAAACCTTCCAGAATAATCGATTGCGCATTTCAAATAGGGTAGCGGAGAAAAATCCTTATTGGGATAATAAAAAGGATCCTAATGGCTATGCGATTGGTTATGGGAAATATTCACAAGATGTTTTAATACCAGCATTTATAGCAGCTTATACGGGCAAGGATAAGGAGTCAGTTGCATTGTTGAATCAGAACAATAGTAACATTCGTTCAAATCCGTTTTCAGGAATGTTGCCAATGCCGAATTGGAGTATATTATACAATGGGTTGTCAAAAGTAAAAGCCTTGTCCAACTTTTTCACCAATATTTCATTATCACATGGTTACAATGGAAATTTATCCATGAATAGCTTTGCGAGTTCATTAATGTATGTGGATAGATTATTTTTAGGTGCGCCTTCGTTCTTGGATCCAATTAGTGGAAACTATATTCCTTATTTCTTGATTCCTAATATTACGATCAGTGAAAGAATGGAACCATTAATTGGCGTTAATATTACAACGGTAACACAATGGTCATTACGTTTTGAATATAAGAAGAGTCGTTTATTGGCTTTAAGTTTGGTGGATTACCAATTAA